>URIJ01000004.1 GCA_900547835.1 uncultured Collinsella sp. | reverse complement strand
CGGGGATGAAGCTCGTGGGGATGACCATGCTCGCCGACGGCGGAAAGAGCTGCGGCAGCGGCATCAGCGACCAGGCGAACCCACCCACGAGCTGCGCGGCGAGCGGGCAGAAGATGCCCGCGAGCATGCCGAGCCGCGCCGTGAGGAAGAGCCCTGCGGGGATCATCCACGCCGCGGTCACCGTGTTGGCGAGCGCGCAGAGGAGCATCGTGAGCGTGCCCGCGGCCGTGAGGCCCTGCGAGGAGAACGCCGATCCCGCGAGGTAGATGCCGAAGACCACGAGGTTCGAGAGCGTGCAAAGAGCAAGGCACCAGAGCGCCTTGGCCCACCAGGCGCGCCCGAGCGGGAAGCCCAGGCCCAGAAGCCCCCGCATCCGCGTGCGCGCGTCCGCCCGCGCGACGCACGCCACCACGAGCGAGAGAGCCACGGGCAGGAAGAGCGCGTACCAGTAGTTCCACGCGCTGAAGATCTGCACGCCCCGGTAGGGCATCGCGCCGAGCAGCGGCATCGGCAGCGCCATGAGCACGGCCAGGCGAACCGGTGCCGCGTGGCGCGACTTCAGGGCCTCGGCGCGCAGGCCCGCGAGCAGGCCGCCTTTCTCGCCCGTCATGCCGCCACCTCCCCGCGCGCTCGTCGCCCCTCCCGGCAGACGCTCATGAAGAGTTCCTCGAGGTCCTGCCCGGGTCGAAGCGCATCCTCGTAGGCGAGGCGCCCCCCGTAGATGATGCCGATGGTGTCCGCCATCTGCTGCACCTCGGAGAGGATGTGGCTCGAAACGATCACCGTCGTACCCGCCGCCGCGAAGCCGCGGATCTGGTCGCGCAGCTCCTCGATGCCGATGGGGTCGAGGCCGTTGGTGGGCTCGTCGAGCACGAGCAGGCGTGGCCGGGCGATCAGCGCCAGCGCGAGCCCCAGGCGCTGCCGCATGCCCATCGAGAAGCGCCCGGCGCGCTTCTTCCCGGTGTCCGCGAGGTCCACGGCGGCGAGCACCTCATCTATGCGGCTCTCGGGAAGGCCCAGCAGCGTGGTGCGCACGCGCAGGTTCTCGCGCGCGGTGAGGTTGGGGTAGAGCGGCGCCTCCTCGATGAGGCTGCCGATTGCGTAGAGGTCCTCGCGGCGCCAGGCGTGACCTGCGAAGAGAATCTCCCCGGCCGTCGGCCGCAGCATCCCGCAGATCATCTTGAGCGTTGTCGACTTGCCGGCGCCGTTGGGGCCGAGCAGCCCGTACACCTCGCCCTCGCGGATATGAAGGCTCACGTCGGCCACGGCGTCCTGCGCCTGGTCGCCGCGGCCGAAGCGCTTGGTGAGCCCGCGCGTCTCGAGCATGTAACCCATGGGTTTATCCTTTCTCTTCCGGGCGTGCGGGCCGAGTCGCCGCGCCCGCGCGCCTTACCTTTCGGGTTCACCATCCATGGTGGGGCGCGTTTCTAACGAAGCCGTAACGGCCGTTGGGTTCTTTTAGCGCCAACCCTTCTCGACCCGCACATCATGATTAATTCGCTTAAGGCAACAACTTTCCCGATCGATGTAATCACCGAATCAAAACGTGTACATCAGCCATCAAAGATGCCGAAAAATGTCATATTTGGAGGCTGATGTACACAAATGCAGAATCCCGCACAACCCAGTAGCATCCTCCATATGTCTGGACTCTCTATGCTTACGCTGGATAGACATCGCCGGAACGGGTATAGTATCGAAAGTTTTGTCGTTAACCAGCGGGGGAGTCCTGTGGGCATCAAAAAGAAGATCAAAAAGGAGCTTATCGGCACTTCCGATTACCCGTCGAATAAGATCTTTACGATCTCCAATTTCATCACCTTTACGCGCCTGATCCTCACCCTGGTATTTCTGTACCTGTTTGTGACGGACAACAACCGCGTCATCGCCATTGTTATCTACGCCGTTGCCGCCTCCACCGACTGGATGGACGGCCAGATCGCCCGCATGACTAAGACGGTCTCATGGCTCGGCAAGGTCATGGATCCCATCTGCGACCGTGCGCTGCTGTTCACCGGCGTCTTGGGACTGGTGGTCCGCGGAGAGCTACCCATCTGGGTCTGCGTGCTCATTATTGGCCGCGACATCTATCTGGGCATCGGCACGCTTATCGTGCGCCATTATCACCGTCGCCCCATCGATGTCGTCTTTCCCGGAAAGATTGCCACTGCACTGCTCATGACCGGCTTCTCGCTCATGCTGCTCGGGTTCCCCGTTATTGACGGCCTGCATCTTTTACCTTCAACCCTTACGGCCTTCCCGGGCCTCAACGGAAGCTCGGTGCCCCTCGGCATCTTCTTTGTGTACGGCGGCGTGATCTTCTCCATGCTCACGGCTGTCATCTACTCCATTAAGGGCGGAGTGGCCATTAAACAGGCTCTCGCGCATCCCGAGGACGAGGACATCGACTTTCTGAACCCTGAAATCGAAGACTGATTCGTTGGGGTATGATTACGTACGGTTCATTATTTGCGGCACGTCCGCGATAAGTTAGGGGTTGTCATGGACAACATGGTTAACAATATGCCTCAGAATGATAAGACTGCTGACGCTACCTGCGTATTCCGCGTGCCTTCAAGCGACGTCACCGTTCCCGACCTCATGGCCAACGTGCGCATCACCGCCCCCGTTCTGTCCATCGTCAAGGGTCCGCAGACTGGTGCCGCTTTTGAACTCGAGGACGACGTGACCACCATCGGCCGCGATCCTGCGAACGGCATCTTCCTCAATGACATGACCGTTTCGCGCAGCCACGCGCGCATTATTCGCGAGGGCCTCGGCGCTCGCATCGAGGACCTGGGCTCGCTCAATGGTACCTGGGTCGACGGTGCCATTGTCAATGCAGCCCCGCTGCACGACGGTTCTTCCGTCCAGATCGGTACGTTTACGCTCATCTACCACGAGAGCACGCCGGAGCGCATCGAAACCGGTGAGTAGGGCATGGCCGAACGCAACTATCTGAGTATCGGCCAAGTCGTCAACCTACTTCGAGGCGCATACCCCGATCTTTCGAACTCAAAAATTAGATTTCTAGAGGATGAGGGGCTCATTACCCCTCATCGTACGCCTAAGGGATACCGTCAGTACTCCAAGGAGGACGTTGATCGCCTGGAGGTCATTCTGCACCTGCAGAAGACCCGCTATATGCCACTCAACGTGATTAAGCAGCGCTTGGAAAACGCCACGGACCTGTCAACGCTCGCCTACGAGGTGGGCTTGCTGTCCGATGTTCCGCTCAAGACGGAGCCCAAGGAGACTAAGCAAAAGCTGCATCCCATCGAGACCATTCCCGATATGCTGGGCGTCGAGATTTCGTTTATCCGCTCGCTCGCCGAGAACGACCTCATTCGCATCATCAAGAGTCCGCAGAATCGTGAGCTCGTCGATGGTCGCGATTTTCCAATCATCCGCTACTGCTCCGAGCTGTCACGCTTCCATATCGAGCCCCGCAACCTGCGTCAGTACGTGTCTTCCGCCAACCGCGAGTCCTCGATGTTTGAGCAGGTGCTCGTGAGCATGCTCGGAATGGATACCTCCGATGACGAGCGCGACGCCAAGCTCGAGCGTGCGTTTAAGAAGCTTCACGACCTGACGGAGGGCGTGCACACCGCGCTGCTCAAGAACCGCGTTTTTGAGTCGCTCAACGCCGTGGTCGAGGACGCCGACATCGATGCACTCGATGAGGAAATCACTCGCTCCGAGTCCACCAAAGCCAAAAACGAAGAGATAGCCACGCCGGCTTCGCACGAGGATTCTCTCGTAAAGCCGCTCAAAGTCGTCGCCCCTTCGCAATCCGGCGCCGCCACCGCGGGCAAATAACCGCTGCTGAAATTTCGGCAATCCATGAAAGGTCACGCCATGTATGACTTCGAATCTCATATCGTCGATATTCCCGACTATCCCGAGCCCGGAGTCATCTTTAAAGACATCACGCCGCTCTTTGGCAATCCCGAGGCGCTCAAAGCCATGACCGATACCCTCGCCGAGCACTTTGCCGGCATGGGAATCACCAAGGTCGTGGGTCCCGAGGCTCGCGGCTTTATGGTTGGCGTACCGGTGGCTGTAGCCCTTGGCGCCGGCTTTGTTCCCGCACGTAAACCGGGCAAGCTGCCGCGCGAGACCGTAAGCCAGAGCTACGAGCTCGAGTACGGCACCGATTCAATTGAGATCCATGCCGACGCTATCAGCTCTAAAGATACCGTGTTGATTCTGGACGACTTGGTCGCGACGGGCGGAACCGTCGAGGCAACAGGTAAACTGGTGCGAGATATGGGCGCAAAGCTTATCGGTTACGGTTGTATACTTGAGCTTGCGTTTCTCAACCCGCGCGAGAAGCTCACGCCGTCTGATGACGATGTGGAGCTCTTTAGCCTGGTGACGGTGGACTAGACGTTACCCTTAGTTACTGGAAAGGAAGCTACATGCGCACAGCAAACACGCATAGAAACATGGCACGCTGCGCTGCTACGGCAACCCTCGCTTGTGTTTTGGGCTTGGGCCTCGCGGCTCCTGCCTACGCCGATACCGCATCCGACCTTGCCGCTGCTCGTACGAAGCTCGAGCAGATCGGTACCCAAACCCAGCAGATTTACGATGAACTCGCCACGCAGACGCAGGCGCTCGATCAGACTGCTGGCGAGATCACGCAAAAGCAGCAGGAGATCGCCGATGGTCAGGCCAAGCTCTCGACCTATGTCGCCGGCGAGTACAAAACCGGCGGTCTGAGCCTGCTCCAGGTTCTGACGGGCGTCGATGACCTGAGCGATATGCTCAACCGTCTGTTCTACTACGGCAAAGTTTCCGATAAGCAGGCTCAGACCATTCAAGAGGTCAAGGAGCTCAAACAGCAGCTCACCGATAAGCAGGCCGAGCAGGAAAAGAACGTCGCCACCACGCAAAAGAAGGTCGACGAGCTTAACGCCCAGCAGGCTGAAGCACAGAACGTCGTAAACTCTCTGGATTCACAGCTGCAGGCTGAGCTTGCCGCTGAGGCCGAGGCCAACGCCGCGCTGCAGGCCGGCATCAACGCCAGTACCGCCGAGAAGGCCACGGTGAGCAACGAGACTGCCGGTGCGACCGAGAACACCAACAACGGTGGCCAGACCAGCAATAACAACAACCAGGGCGGCAACACTCCGGCTCCTACGCCGGCACCTGCTCCGACACCGCAGCCCTCCACGCCTGCCCCGGCTCCGACGCCTTCTGCTCCGAGCCAGTCCGTCGATGGCGGTTCTGTTGTCTCGCGTGCATACAGCAAGCTTGGTTGCGCCTATTCCTGGGGCGGAATTGGCCCGAACAGTTTCGACTGCTCTGGTTTTGTTAGCTATTGCCTCACTGGTCGCTATTGCCGCCTGGGCACCACGGGTACCTTTATGGGCTGGACGCGTGTGTCCGATCCGCAGCCCGGTGACGTTGTGGTCAACTCGTACCACACCGGCATTTACATCGGTGGTGGTCAGATGATTCATGCTTCCGACTACAACACGGGTGTTATCATCAGCTCCGTTGCCGCCGGCATGAACAACAACTACATTTTCGTGCGCTACTAAGTATTCAGATAAAGCAAACGGATATGGACCTCGTGGCTTTGAGTCATGGGGTCCATTCTTTTGCCTTTAGTGCAGTCCGCTATCTAGTTTTGAATACTAGATAGCGGCCCAATCGGTCTGCAAGATGGCTATAATTGAATGGGAACGATTAGAAAGGACCCTCTATGAGCTGGGCACTTATCTCCGATTCAAGCTGCAACCTCCGCGATTGGCAACCGATCGCACCCCATACCACCTTTGCATTTGCGCCCCTCAAAATTCGAGTGGGGGAGCGTGAATTCGTCGATGACCTTTCGCTTGATGTACATGAGCTCAACTGCGCTGTTCAGGCGGAGACGAACGCTTCTTCGAGCGCTTGTCCCAGCGTAGGGGAGTGGGCCGAGCTCTTCAAATTGGCCGACAAGACCATCTGCATGCCGATCTCTGAGGGCGTGTCGGGCAGCTACAACGCGGCAGCCACGGCTCGCGATATGGTTCTTGCCGAGGAGCCCGACCGACAGATTCATCTAGTCAATTCACGCGCAGCTGGCGGCAAAATGGATCTCATTTTCTTGCTGTTCGACCGCTATCTTGTAAGCAACCCGGATGTCTCATTCGAGGATGCTTGCGCATACTTCGATAGCCTTGAACAGAACAGCAAAATCCTCTTCAGTTTGTGCAATTACGAAAACCTCGCCAAAGCCGGACGTATCCCTAAGGCAGCCGGCGTCATTGCCAACAAGCTCAATATCCGCATTTTGGGCACGGCGAGTGAGGCCGGTAAAATCGAACTCGTCGGGCACACGCGTGGCGAAAAGAAGATGCTCAACAAGATCATCGACACCATGGAAGCCGAGGGTTTTACGGGCGGCGAGGTCATCATCGATCACGTTGAGAACGAAGCTGGAGCCCAGGCGCTTACTGACCGCATAGTCGAGCATTGGCCCGGCTCCAAGACCATCATCATGCCCTGCAACGGCCTGGATTCCTATTACGCCGAGATGCACGGCCTCATCATCGGCTACGGCATGGGCGTAGCTTCGGGCAAGTAAAGTCCAACCAAGCAAAAATATGGGCGGGACAAAGCGACAGATGGCTCTTTGTCCCGCCCGTTTTATACGTCGGCTAGCTATTAAACCCGTTGAACTTGAGATAGCTCATCAAGTAAGCCTTCGAAACAAAGGATGAAACCGCGCTGCGCACAAGCAGCGACTCACGCGTTACCTGATGCGCCGTATCGGGAACCGGCGTCTGCTCGACGGAAAACGCCGAACGAATCGATGCCTCGAGCTGATCGACCACATAATCAAAGGCCGTCGGGGCATCGTAGCTCAAACGCTGAATGTTAAAGAGTGCCTGCACCGCAGCAATAGGTAGCACCTGCTTAAAGATGCAGATAGCGATCAGGCGGGCAATCTGCTCGCGGCCATATTGCTTTTTGACCGGAGCAGGCACCAGGCCGACCTTCACGTAGTTATTGATCATCGATGGCGTAATGACAGGCTGCTCAACGCAAATGGACAGCGGCTCCATCCACAGCGCAACATACTCAATAACCTGGTCGCGGTAGAGCGTCACATTGGGCAACTGGTTATAGCGCGGCAGACTCAACGTATTAAGTTTGCGCACGATATCGGACTGAATAAATGCATCGGGCAGCACAGTGGGCTGAATATCCTCAGGCTTAATGCTGACCGACGAATCAGACATCGGAATAACGTGTTTAACGTGGTTCATAAAGGTCCTCCGTTCATTTTCTATATTGTATTCTAGGTTATCTAGTTTTACATACCACATAGCCGGCAAGTAAAAGTGGTTGGACAACACATTGATGCATCGTCCAACCACTTTGATTAAAGATAGCAACCTTACATAAGATATATTATCGTACTTATCCACGGAGAAACGCGTATGTGCTCGTTGCCGCTATGGCTCCGTCCGAAACAGCGGTCACAACCTGGCGTAAACGTTTGGAACGGATGTCGCCAGCGGCAAATAGACCTGGCGTGCGGGTCGCCATGGATTCATCAGTCAGAATGCCGCCATCAGGCGCCAGATCGACTAGATGCTCAACAAGCTCGGTATGGGGCTGCGTTCCGGTAAAAACAAAGATGCCAAACGAGCCGGGCTCAAATGACTCGGTATGAGTCTCGCCGGATGCATTGTCCTTAAAGGTAATCGTCGTTGGCATGGCTTCGCCCGATAGCTCCACAATACTAGTTTGGTACCTAACTGTAATATTGTCCTTTGCGAGTACTTTCTGAACGACACCATCAGGCGCACGAAACTGATCGCGGCGCAGCACGATGGTCACACTGTTGGCAATGTCGGACAGGAACAGAGCCTCTTCGCATGCCGAATTGCCACCACCGATTACAAAAACCTGCTTGCCGCGGAAAAACATGCCGTCACATGTTGCGCAATATGAAACGCCACGACCGCGATACGTATCCTCGCCTGCGAAACCTGCCGGACGCGGCGTGGCACCCATGCAAGCGATAACGCTCGAGGCCAGCGTATCGCCCATATCGTGATGCACCGTAAACAGCGCTGCATCGGCATCGTAATCGATACCCGTAACCATGCTCCATGCAACCTGTGCTCCCAGGCCCTCTGCATGCTGCTGAAAACGCTCGCCGAGTTCGGCGCCACTCAGGAGCGGGAAACCCGGATAGTTCTCGACCTCATTGGTTGTGGCGATCTGCCCTCCCGACATGCCCTGCTCAATCACGGTCGTCGTCAGGTTGGCACGCGCAGCGTAAATGGCGGCAGCATAGCCCGCGGGGCCTCCACCGATAATCGCAACATCAATCGGCTGATCGGTAGTCATGAAGAATCCTCTCGTCGAAACGTTGTCGTTCTTTGCGCTCATACCCAAATTTACGTGAACGTGACACTCATGCACTACAATGATAAATCCGTATTACAAACCTGAAGGGGAGTTATCGATGGACCAGGCGCAGACGAGTGACGACGCTCCCCTGCTCACGCACAGCACTCCCCAATCGGAGCAAACCACGCTCCTGGCTCAGCAAAAACCTCTCGTGACCATCGTGCATGCCTCCGTTGGCTCGGGCCACAAGGCCGCCGCAAATGCGATAGCGCAGGCATTCGACCTCATCCGCGGCACCAATGGCATCCCCGAGGATATTGAGATTGAAGTGCTCGATATCCTTGATTTTGGACGTATTAAATTCGACGGCAATAAGACCGCGGCTTCTTTTACGGGAGCCACGCGCCCCATTTACGACCTGACCTGGCGATATACGCTTACGGGGCATCTTCTCTGGGGTGGCGGCACGGCATGGTCGCGAATTATGTTCCCCGCCTTCAACGAATATATTCGTCGCCGCAGGCCTATAGCCGTGGTCGCAACGCACATCACAGCAGCCAATGTTGCCGTGGGCGCCCGCGTAATTACGGGTATCGATTATCCGGTCATCTGCGTACCAACAGACTATGAAGTCGAAGGCTTTTGGCCCCACAAGGACACCGACCTGTTCTGCGTGGCCAACGAGTTTATGGCCGAAACGCTGCGCCCCCGCAAAGTTCCCGAGTCAAAGATCCGCATAACGGGCATCCCCATCCGAGCCGGTTTCGATTCAAATTACGATCGCGAGGAAGAGCTGAGCAAGTTCAATCTCCCCATAGACAAAACCGTCGTATTGGTGATGGCCGGCGCCAGTTTGCCCCAACCATACGTGCGTTTCCGTGCCGCGATGGACCACACGCTCCCCTTCTTACGCAGCTTTGAGGACATGCACTTTGTCTTTTTACCGGGCAAGGATAAGGAATACGCCGCCCGACTCAAGACGCTCTTCGACGCCATGAAGCTCGAAAACGTCACGGTTCTGGACTACGTGGACGACATGGCGGCCCTCATGCACGGCTGCGACCTGGCAATCCTCAAATCAGGCGGACTCACGGTCACCGAGTGCCTGTGCGCTCATCTGCCGATGATCCTGCTGGGCAAATCATACGGTCAGGAAAAGGCCAACACCACGATGCTCACCGGCATGGGCGCCAGCATGCATGTCACCACCGCACGAGAACTCATCGTAACCCTTCGTCACTTACACGACCATCCCGAATCACTCAAAGCCCTACTCATCAACGGCGAAGTACTACGCCGCCCCCACGCTGCCGAAGACATAGCCATCGCAACCATGGAGCTAGTAGGCAAGCCCCAAAAGCGCAAACGAGCCTTCTGCCGCTTCTATTGGGGCGGAAAACCCGCGCATATCCGCTAGTCGAATGTCCGCCGCTCTGTCGGAGCCGCCCTTATATCATTCCATGCTCAAACATTCTCGCTTCGCTGCGAAACTGCGCGTGGAACGATATAAGGGCGGCTCCGGCAGAGCGGCTGCGTTTACTTACTAGCAGCTACTTCAGAATCCCCTCCATTAGAACCTGCAAAGGTAAAACAGGAAAATAAAAATACAGTAAGCCGATGCGACAAAGGGACAGCCCCTTTGTCGCATCGGCTTACTAGAAAAGTAAATATTGTTTCAAGCGAGTAGCCGCCCGCCCGGGGCTTACCTATATCGTTCCACGCGCAGTTTCGCAGCGAGCGAAGCGAAGCGAGAATGTTTGAGCATGGAATGATATGTGTGAGAGGCGGGCGGGAGGGATACGAGCGCCCCTAGGCGATGCCGCTGGAGCCGAAGCCTCCTTTGCCTCGGTCGGTTTCGTCTAGTTCGTTTACTTCTATGAGGTTGACCGTGGGGACTTCTTGGATGACGAGTTGGGCTATGCGGTCGCCTTTGTTGATTTGGATGTTGTTGGAGGGATCCAGGTTGATGAGGATAACCTTGAGTTCTCCTCGGTAGTGGGCGTCGATGAGGCCCGGCGTATTGACTATAGACAGGCCCTGCTTGATGGCCAAACCGCTTCGGGGCTGGACGAAGCCGGCGTAGCCATCGGGCAGGGCGATGGCCAGCCCAGTAGAGACCAGACGGCGTTCGAAGGGCTTCAGAATGCAGTCCTCGTTGGAGCGCAAATCCAAGCCGGCATCGGTGGGATGGGCGTATTTGGGAAGCTCGACGGTG
The DNA here is from genome assembly GCA_900547835.1 of uncultured Collinsella sp. Taxonomy (GTDB): domain Bacteria; phylum Actinomycetota; class Coriobacteriia; order Coriobacteriales; family Coriobacteriaceae; genus Collinsella. Next base: position 20,815 of record URIJ01000004.1, on the reverse strand, counting down.
GGGTCGAGACGCTTTATGTTGACGGTAATGTTGGACATGGAATCACCTTAGCTTGTCGAGCTCTTGCAGAAACTCATCGACGTCTTTGAAATCGCGGTAGACCGAGGCAAAGCGGATGTACGCCACCTTGTCGATCTTGGCCAAGCGCTTGAGTACCATGTCACCCAACTCATGGGACGTAACGGCCGTCAGCGTGCGAGAGCGCAGCTCGACCTCGATGTCATCGATAATCTCATTGAGCTTCTTAGTGTCGATATCGCGCTTGATAGTGGCGCGCATCAAGCCGACGAGCAGCTTATTGCGATCGAACCGCTGCTTGGTTCCGTCCGACTTAATGACCTCGATTGGGTCTTCGCATCGTTCGAACGTTGTAAAGCGATAGTTACACGAGCAACATTCGCGGCGACGCTTAATGGTGTTATTTGACTCCTGCATACGGGAATCAACGACGCGGGTATGTGCCTTGCCGCATTTGGGACAGCGCATGGTACCTCCTCTTAAACGATAACAAGGGTACCATGCGCAGCGCGATAATGATTACGAACGAGCAGGAACCTTAAGATGCGCACCGGCGGCGAGCGAACCATGCTCCAGATGATTGACGTTACGGATCATGTCGGAAGTCTCTTGCGTGGAAAGGCCTTCGATTGGATATTCCTCGGCAAGCGACCAAAGAGAATCACCAGACTGAACGCGAATGGTCTCATAGGTAACGTTGGAAACGGACTCGGCATACGCGGCGTGACGAGCGCTAAAGACCGACGTAGCGAGGACAAAGAAGAGCGTAAGCGCAACGGCAACGGCGACAATCGTCGGAACCTTCAGGGCAACGCGGCCCGGCGCGGCTACAGCCTGCTGATTGCGAGCAGGCTTTACGGTCAAAGGCTGAAAGCCGGAGCAGCCACCCTGAACAACCGTAAAAGTGTATTCTGCAGACGTCTCGAGCTTAAGGGCGAGGTTTCCCTGGACCATATTCGTTGCGTTCATCATGTTCTCCTCTCGCGTGTTTTGCTGAGAACAGTTTTATCAAGCCGCGCGGACAAAAATGTCTAGCGCGAGAACGAATGTTCGGTTATTATTATCTTCGAACAGTTGTTCCTGTCAAGCAAAATTCGAACATTTGTTTGACATGGGTAGAGAGGATGCCCTGATGGCTCGCAAAATTACCAAGCGTCAGCAGCAAATTTACGACTTCATCAAGGAATATCAGCAGGAGAAGGGTTATCCGCCCAGCGTGCGCGAGATGGCTTCTGCCGTGGGCCTTTCCTCCCCCAGCACCGTGCACGCCCATCTCTCTGCCCTTGAAGCGCGCGGGCTACTCAAGCGCGATGCCACCAAACCGCGCGCCCTGGAACTCTTTAACGAGGATGGTTCCTCTGTCTCAATTTCTAAATCTGACGAGCCCACCGCACCTCGCGGAACGGTCTCGCTGCCGCTCGTTGGTCGCGTCGCGGCTGGGATTCCCATTCTGGCCGAGCAGAATATCGAAGACACATTTACTATCCCGACCGAAATCGCCACTGATCAGGGTTCCTTTATCCTTGAGGTGCATGGGAGCTCAATGATCAATGTCGGCATCTTCAATGGCGATTACATCATCGTCCGTGAACAAAAAAGTGCCATGAACGGCGAAATTGTCGTGGCCATGATTGATGGTTCGGCGACCGTCAAGACGTTCTACAAGGAGCAGGGACGCGTACGCCTGCAGCCTGAGAATGACACCATGGAGCCTATCTATGCAACGAATCCCGTTATCTTGGGCAAAGTCGTCGGCTTGATGCGCCGGTTCTCGTAATGCAAAAACGCATCACCATCTTTGATACCGTCCGCGGGTTTACGATGATTTCTATGGCAGGATTTCACGCTTGCTATGATCTCGCCTACCTGTACGGCTGGGATATGCCCTGGTTTACCCAGTCAGTCTTTCAAGACATCTGGCGCGCCAGCATCAGCTGGGTATTTTTGTTTATCGCCGGTTGGATGTGCACCCTTTCGCGCAACAATATCAAACGTGCCGCCAAATACGCCTTAGCAGCACTCGTTGTCTGGTTGGCAACAACACTTGTCTCAGTCGACGATTCGGTTAATTTTGGCATCATCTACTGCATGGCCGCATGCACCGGCATCGTAGCGTTGACCGATCCCGTCCTTAAGAAGATAACGGCGAGATGGGGCATGCCCCTATGCCTTATGTTGTTCGCAATCACCTGGAGCATCCCCAAAACGATCTACCCTGTCCCCTACCTGGCGTGGCTGGGATTTCCGAGCCCTGGGTTTGTTTCAGGTGATTACTACCCCATCATCCCGTTTTTCTTTATGTATCTTGCAGGATACTTCGCCGCACACATAGCGCAGGGAATCGATAAGACCGTCCCAAGCTGGGCCTACGCCAATCCCATCCCGGCGCTCGCCAGCCTTGGACGTCACGCACTCCCCTTTTATCTACTGCATCAGCCCACTATTCTGGGCTTTTTGGAGCTCGTCTACTCGGTGCGATAACGCTTGAGCCGCGGCGCGATACGAGCCGGCAGCTTCGCAACAATACGAACGCCGCCCTCAAGATATTCCTCGTGCAAAAGGGTTCCCTGTTCATGCACCAGCGTGATGAGGGCGCCCTCGCGATACGGGATATCAGCGGAGAGCAACACATCGGTGGCAGCCGCCTCGCGAGCAATACGGTCGACGAGATCGTCGAGTCCCTCGCCCGTCTGGGCCGAGAACAGCACGGCCTCGGGATAGCGACGACGGAAACTCAATCGATCAACGCTATCGAGAAGATCGATTTTATTGAACACCGTAAGCGTCAAACGCTCGCCGGCACCGATCTCGTCAAGAACGCGATCGACTGCCTCGAGCTGGCGCTCGTAGTCCTCGTCAGAGGCATCCACAACTTTAAGGATCAGATCGGCACCAAGAACCTCAGACAGCGTGGACTTAAAGGCATCAACGAGACCATGCGGTAGCTTTTGAATAAAGCCAACAGTATCGGTAATCGTCATGCCGCGACCGCCGGGCAGGCGATACGAACGCGTCGTCGGGTCGAGCGTAGCAAACAGCTTGTCCTGCGAAAGTACCGTAGAGCCGGTCAGACGATTAAGCAACGTCGATTTACCGGCATTGGTATAACCGGCTAACGCGACGCGAAACGCCGGTGACTCAATGCGGCTCTTGGATTGAACATCGCGACGCTGTTCAACCTGCTTGAGCTCACGACGAAGCGCAGCGATCTTATTACGAATGAGGCGACGGTCGACCTCGAGCTGACTTTCGCCCTGACCAAAGCGTGAACCGATGCCGCCGCGCGTCTGCTCCTTGGCAAGATGGCTCCACATACCGCGCAGACGAGGCAACAGATATTGAAGCTGCGCCAGCTGTACCTGTAGGCGTCCCTCACGCGTCTGAGCATGCAGGCCAAAGATATCCAGGATCAGTGCTGTACGATCGATAATCTTTACCGGCTCGCCCACGGCTTTCTCCAAATAGGATTGCTGCGAGGGGGTCAGGTCGTCGTCAAAAATAACGACATCGGCATCCATGCGATGCACCAGGCCGCACAGCTCTTCAACCTTACCGGAACCGATAAACGATTTAGGATACGGCTTTACCAAACGCTGCGACAAGCGTGCCACGCTCTGGGCACCAGCTGTGTGGGCAAGACGCTCCAGCTCATCAAGCGAGCGATCGAGCGGCCATGCATTGTCGCGCCACTCAACACCAACTAAAATGGCACACTCGGGCTCGGGTGCCGTGGGAACAAGGGGGAAACGGGCCATTAGGCAGCCTCAATACGATGCAGGATGTCCTCAACGACCTCATCGATCGTAAACTCGTCCATATCAAACCACACGATACGGTCATCGCGCTTAAACCACGAAAGCTGACGTTTGGCATAGCGACGCGAACGCATCTTGATGAGTTCGCGAGCCTCATCCATAGAAATCACGCCATTGAAAGCATCAATGATCTCTTTATAGCCAATTGCCTGCATCGAAGTCAGGGCATCTCCCAGCCCCTGGTCCATAAGACCGCGAACCTCATCAACAAGACCCTGTTCAAACATCAGATCGACACGCAGGTTAATGCGCTCGTAGAGCACCTCGCGATTACGCGTCAGACCAAACCATAGAGCATGATAATGCTCGCGCGGAACACTAAACTGACTTTTTTGCTGTGCATAGGAAATACCATCATCATGCATCTCGAGCGCACGAATCACACGGCGCACGTTATGGGGATGAATAACAGCAGCCGATTCTGGATCGCGCTCGGCAAGCAAGGCATGCAGTTCTTCCTCGCCAATACGCTCGGCAAGCTCCTGATAGCCCGCACGGCGATCGTCCTCAAGTTCACCCGAGGGAAAGTCCATCTCATCGAGGGCGGCCTTGAGATACAGCCCCGTACCTCCGCAAAAAACCGGCAGGCAACCCGAACCAAGGAGACGTTCAACATGCGCGCGAGCGTCAGCCTGATAAAGCGCAGCAGAATATGCCACACCCGGCTCTACAATGTCGACGAGACGCAGCGGCGCCGTGCACTCATCGGGCGCCATCTTTGCGGTACCGATGTCCATGCCACGATAGATTTGCATCGCATCGCACGACAGCACTTCGGACGAAAGACGAGCTGCCAAACGGTCGGCAACATCACTCTTACCAACCGCCGTCGGACCGACAATCGCAACGGCGGAAAGACCTGCCCCGGGAGAAACCATTAGCGCGGCTCGCCCACAACGGAGCCGGACAAATACCAGGTCTTGGCAACGTCAACGTCAACATCAACGATCTTGCCAACAAGCTGGTCGATGCTGTAACCCTCGGGGATAGGCGCATGCACGGTCTGATTCTTGGGACTCTTGCCCAGCAGGACCGCGTCGTTCTTTTTACTCGTTCCCTCAATGAGCGCCGGAACCACAGTATGAAGCTCACCCTGGTTATACTCGTGTGCCGTGGTCTCGATAACCTTAACCAGACGGTTGAAACGCTCGAGAATAACCTCATGCGGCGTAGGATCGTCAATCTCGGCGGCCGGGGTACCGGCGCGCTTGGAATAGATGAAGGTATAGGCCTGAGCATAGCGGACCGTCTCGGCAAGTGAGAGCGTCTGCTCAAAGTCATCTTCAGTCTCGCCCGGGAAGCCAACGATAATGTCGGTCGAGAGCGCGATGTCGGGCATGCGGTTGCGAATGCGATCGACCAGGCCCAGATAGTCCTCGCGTGTATAACGGCGATTCATCTCTTTGAGGATCCGCGTCGAACCTGACTGGACGGCCAGGTGCAGCTGCGGCATAACGGCAGGCGTCTCGGCCATGGCGTCGATGGTCTCGGGCAGCAGGTCCTTGGGATGCGAAGACGTAAAGAAGATGCGCTCCACGCCCGTATCGCCCACGGCACGCAGCAGATCGGCAAAACGCGGCTTGCCAAACAGATCGCGACCATATGAGTTAACGTTTTGGCCCAGCAGCGTAATCTCACGCACGCCCTGGCGCACCAAACCGGTCACCTCGTCGACAATCTCCTCGAAGGGGCGGCTCTTTTCGCGACCGCGCACGTACGGCACGATGCAGTAGGTGCAGAAATTATTGCAGCCCGTCATGATGGGCACCCAGGCGTGATACTGAGTCTCGCGATGCCACGGCATGCTCATGGCATCCGTATCCTCATGCTCATTGGTGCGGATATGACGCTTACCATCAAGAAACGCCTCGGCAATGAGCTCGGCCACATGTGCAATGGAATGCGTGCCAAAGATGACATTGACGTTATCGACGTTGGTGAGCAGGCCCTCGCCATCGCGCTGCGCGATGCAACCGCCAACGGCAACCACGCGCTTGCCCGAAGGCGAAGGCGGCAGGCTTTTGCAGGAATTGCACTGACCGTACAGGCGAGTATCGGCGGCCTCGCGCACGCAGCACGTCATGAAGACAACGATATCGGCATGCGCGGGATCGAGCGCCATGAGGCAGCCATACGAATCAAGCAGACCGCTCACACGCTCGGAGTCGTGCTGATTCATCTGGCAGCCAAATGTGCGGATAAAATAGGTTTTACCGGCAAGAATATCGCGTACGGAACGCTGGTCCATGTGCATAAGTCCTAACGATGGGGAGCGAAACGAGGCAAGCAGAAGCTATGCCACAGGCTTAACATCATCCATGACGACGTTATCCATAGCAGCTCGATTGATCTGGTGAACGTAGATAGAAAGGCGGATGGCCGTGCGCGACTCCCCGTTAATGAGGATGTCGGAGAACACAGGCGCGCAGGAAATATCAAAACCGGTTGGAATCAAAAAACCGCGCGCGATAGCAACAGCCTTAATGGCCTGGTTGACAGCACCGGCACCGACACACTGGATGTTGACGGGTACACCATCCTTGACCATGCCGGCGATGGCGCCGGCAACGGACGCGGGCGATGATTTGCTTGATACCTTCAGGCAATCCATGAAGAAACTCCTGTGTTTAAAAGTACGTTTTAACTGCAATAACTGTATCGTACCGAGTGGACTCGGTAAAGGCACTATTCCTCTTTGGCAAGATCGAAGGTCACAGTGATTCGATCACGCGAAACACGAATCTTTGGGTCGCCGCAAAGGTTGAGATAGTACCGGGCGGCAAGGTCATTAAAGTCGCGCTCCACAGCACGCGAAAACTGTGCCATGTCATCCTTGGCAATACGTAGCCCGCGACGATCCTTCGCGAGATCGACAGGAGCCGGCGCATGCGAGGACGAATCACGCTCGCGCAGCAGACGCGCGGTCACACCGCGAACGGGCTTAATCTGCCCTGCCAAAATGCGATGGGCCGTGCGCTCGGACATCTCAAGACCCAAACCCGAACAGATACGGATAAAGTCCTCGGCATCAGAGGCAAGGCCTAAACGGTCGACAACCGGAAGCTCGCTCTCGTCATCAATGAACAGGAGACGCGACGTATCGAGCCGACTTGACGCCTGAGCATAAAGGGTCGCGGCAATCTCAGACGGAGAACCAAGATAGACATCGCAACCACGCAACTCCTCGAGCGCAAACTCACAGGCAGCGCGAATAATATTATGCGGACCGCGAGCACAGACATAACGTCCGTCCTCATCCTTGACGGCCTGGGGCCAGCTGGACTGATCGGCACGCTCACTGAGGCGGTCGGCCGCAACGCTCACCTTAAAGGCTGAGCCAAGATCGACACCAGACGTGACCACGCGGGCCTCGTCGGTGTTCTGCTTGATCGAAAACAATGCCATGCCACGACCGTGAACGCCCCAACGGTCCATCTTCATGCTCTCGAGCTTTGAGGTAACGCGAGCATCGAAGATTCGCTCTTGCATATCCTGCGGAACACCCGAGCCGTTATCCAGAAAGACAAGCGTGCGGACGCCATCTTCCTTGGTCGTGGCGAGATAGACCTTGTCGGCGCCGGCATCGCGAGCATTACGGAGCATTTCGATGACGATGTCCTCGACATGCTGAATGTCGTGCTTAGCCTGGCGCCGCTCGGCCTCCGAAACGCGGAGGCGGACATACCCCTCGCCAAGGTTCTCCTCGACGCGAAGGTTGCCCTCCCCCGACATCGACGCGATAAATGAGATGAGCTCGTTCGCGTCGCTCATGTTATTTAGCGATATCGACAGCGCGGCTCTCGCGAATCACGACGACGCGCACCTGACCGGGATACTCCATCTCTTCCTCGATCTGATGGGCGATATCGTGAGCCAGGACCGTGGACTGGGCATCGGAGATCTTGTCCGGCTGGACCATGACGTGGACCTCGCGACCGGCCTGCATGGCATAGGTACGTTCGACGCCGTCATGGGAGTTGGCGATCTCCTCGAGCTTCTCAAGACGCTTGATGTAGTTCTCGGCAGACTCGCGACGGGCACCGGGGCGAGAGGCAGAGACAGCATCGGCGGCCTGCACCAGGACATCGAGCACCGTGTTGGGGTCGACATCGGCATGGTGAGCCTCAATAGCGTGGACGATAACGGGCTTCTCGCCATAACGGCGGGCAAGCTCGGCGCCGATGACGGCATGCGGGCCCTCGACGTCGTGGTCGATTGCCTTGCCCAGGTCATGAAGCAGGCCGGCGCGCTTGGCGGTCACAACGTCCAGGCCAAGCTCGGAAGCCATCACGCCGCACAGGTCAGAGACTTCGAGGGAGTGCTGAAGCACGTTCTGACCAAACGAGGTACGGTAGCGCAGGGCACCAAGGGTCTTGACGATCTCGGGGTGCAGGTCGTGAATGCCGGTATCGAAGGCAGCCTGCTCGCCAGCCTCGCGCACGCGCTGCTGAACCAGGTCGGCAGCCTTGTGATACATCTCCTCGATGCGGGCGGGGTGAATGCGGCCGTCGGCGATGAGGTTCTCGAGGGCAACACGGGCGGTCTCACGACGGACCGGGTCGAAGCTCGAAAGAACGACGGTCTCGGGCGTGTCGTCGATCACGAGGTTGACGCCGGAAACCTGCTCGAAGGTCCGGATGTTGCGACCCTCGCGACCGATGATACGGCCCTTGAGGTCATCAGAGGGAATGTGCACGGAGGTAACGGTGACCTCGGCAGTGTGGTCGGCAGCGCAGCGCTGAATCGCCAGGGACAGAATCTCCTGGGCGGTCTTGTGGCACTCGGCGCGAACCTGCTGCTCGGACTCGCGAATGATCGTGGCGGCCTCGTGGGTGACCTCGCCGCGAACCTTATCGAGGAGCTCCTTGTGGGCATCCTCGCGGGTCAGGTCGGCGATACGCTCGAGCTCGGAGGTCTGCTTGGCGCAGAGCTCCTCGAGCTCGCGGGAGCGCTTCTCGACCTGACCGGCCTGGCTGGACAGCTGGTGCTCACGCTTGTCGAGAGCGTCGTTTCGGCGATCGAGGGACTCCTCGCGCTGCATCACACGGTTCTCGAGCGTACGAATCTCGCTCTTACGCTGCTTGTCCTCGGCCTCGGCGGCCTGCTTGTTCTTGATGATCTCCTCTTTAGCCTCGAGCAGAGCCTCTTTTTTGAGGGTCTCGGCCTGACGCTTAGCATCACCGATCAGGGACTCAGCCTGCGCGTGTGCCGACTGAATCTTTTCGTCGGCCTCGTGAAGACTACCCTGCTTGGCGGTGCGCATGTAGGCAATGGCGGCGATGGCACCCAAAACGATGCCAACGAGCGCTGCGATGATAGGCATGCTCACTCCTTTTTATGGATTCGTTACACAACAAAGCGAACCGTCCTTACGAACGGCTCGCGACATTTGAGTAATATGGGCGCAGCTTATGCGGGTCGGATACAGATAAACATATAAACAAACTCATCACAGATGAGCACATATCACAAAGCAAATGACAGTGTTTATCGTACGTTGAACCACAACAACTGTCAAATAAATGGCCCCGGCACGGCGGCTAAAACGCGGTGAACGGCAGGGCCACAAAGCGCATACGCCTAAACCGCACATTTCTCGCGTTCGGCATCGAGACGTGCCTTAACGGCATCGGCGGCGATGTGATACGAGAAGCCCTTGCCCATCAAAAACCGAACCAGTTTTTCGAATCCGCGCGTCTCTGGAACACGCCGCTTGGCGAGCAGGGCTGACGCACGCGCCAAATCGTCTTCGACGGCAAAATAATCCTCGGGATAACCGGGAATGTCATCGAGCACGACATGACGGCGCTTGAGCTCGGTCTCGATTTTGCGCTGTCCCCAACCGCGCCGCTTGCGCTCCTCGATAAAGTACGAGCAAAAGCGGTTGTCGTCTAAAAAGTGATACTCGGTGGCGCGCTCGACGGCGAAATCGATCGCGGGCTGGTGAAAGCCGTAGCGAGCCAGCTTGTCACGGACCTCACCCGTCGCATGGTCGCGGCGCGATAGCATCTCGGTCACCATGGTAAGTGCACATTTACGCTCGATGAGCTGCACCGCCTCACGAAAGTTGTCCCAATCACAGGGAAGATCGGGGCGGTTTTTGACATACAGCCGCGCGACCCGCACGGGAATCCAAATGGACCGCTCAAAACCGCCCTCAAGCTCACAATCGATATGTGCGCAAGGCTTTTTGGACGCATACCCGCTCGAGAACGAGGAGGCCGCCTTCTTATCGGGAAAGACGACCGTGGCCTCGGTCACCGTATACGACATGAGCGTAACCGCTACTCGTCGTCATCATCGAGCATGGCGGAACCATCGATGGCGTAAAGCTCGTCAAACTCCTCAGGCGCAGGCTGATCGGTCAGCTCGACCTCGGACGGAGCATCGTCATCAAACTCAAGTCCGCAGGCAAGGCGGACCTTATGCTCAATCTCGTCGGCGCAATCGGGGTGTTCGCGCAGGAACGCCTTGGCGGCCTCGCGACCGTTGCCGAGCTTGTCCTCGCCATAGGCAAACCAGGAGCCCATCTTCTTGCAGATGCCGCACTCGACAGCCATGTCCAGAATCGAGCCCTCCTTAGAGATGCCCGTACCGTACATGATGTCGAACTCAGCAGAACGGAACGGAGCTGCCACCTTGTTCTTAACGACCTTGGCGCGCACGCGGTTACCGATAACCTCGTCCTTAAGCTTAATGCTGTCGATACGGCGAATGTCGATACGCACCGAAGAGAAGAACTTAAGGGCGCGGCCGCCCGTCGTGGTCTCGGGGTTGCCGAACATGACGCCGATCTTCTCTCGCAGCTGGTTAATGAAGATGCATGTCGTGTTGGACTTGGACAGCGAGCCGGCGAGCTTGCGGAGCGCCTGACTCATTAGGCGAGCCTGAAGACCGACCGTAGTATCGCCGATTTCTCCCTCGATCTCGGCACGCGGGGTCAGCGCGGCGACGGAGTCGACGACGATGGCATCGATGGCGCCGGAACGCACGAGCATGTCAACAATCTCGAGCGCCTGCTCACCCGTATCAGGCTGGGAAATCAGTACCTCGTCGATATCCACGCCAATGCGCGCGGCATACGTGGGATCGAGCGCGTGCTCGGCATCGATAAATGCCACCACGCCACCCATTGCCTGGGCCTCGGCCAGGATCTCAAGCGAAAGCGTCGTCTTACCGGAGGACTCAGGACCGTAAATCTCGACGATGCGGCCGCGCGGCACACCGCCGATACCCAGAGCGGCATCGAGTGCCAGAGCGCCCGTAGGGATGGCCTCGACCTCGAGCTCGGGGCCACCGTCGCCGTACCTCATGATGGAACCCTGGCCGAATTTCTTCTCGATCTCGGCCTTGGTGGTGGCGATCATCTCATCGCGCTCTTTACCCGTCGTGCGAGCATGAACGGTACGTACGGGACCTGAATTCTTGGCCATGAATAGCCCTCCTCTTAACAACCTGCATCGATAATAAACGAACGGCTGTTCGTGGTCAACCGTTCAGATAAATCATATGCAGCTGACCTTTCCAAAACCCAACCAAACGCCGACCAAACACTGACCAAAAACTTGACCGCAGGCGAACCAGGCAAGGCATGACGAACAAGATTACGCCAACTGCCTGCACAAAGAGCAGATTCGCCGGAGGTCCCTATCTCCACAATTAAGGAGCCCGGAGGCCCCTTAAAACACGTCTATTCCATAGAGTTGAGCACAAGGGCAATGCGACCCAATGCCTCCGTGACCGCATGGGCACGAACACACGAACGGTCGCCCTCATAGTGGCAGCGCACAGAGTCCACGACCGGCACTTCCCCATCAGCCGCGCGATACGCCCAGCCAATATAGAAAGTGCCAGCCGGATCGTCCTCAGTGCCGCCGCCGGGGCCGGCATAACCCGTTGCGCTCACTGCAATATCGCTCTGGTACAGCTCCAGCGAACCCACCGCCATCTCGCGCGCGGTCTGATGCGACACCGCGGTATAGCGGTCGAGCGTCTCCTGATCAACACCCAAAACGCGATGCTTGATCTCATCGCAGTAGGTCACCGCACCGCCACGCAGCACCGCCGAGGCGCCCGGGATATCGGCAATCGTCGAGGCGATCATACCTGCTGTCAGCGACTCAGCCGTCGAAACCGTCACGCCCCGAGCGCTCGCGCGCTCGACAATATGACGCGCCAGCTCCTCGTTATGTGCGGAAATCTGCTCAAAAGAGTCCGTCATACCCACCAGAACCTAGACCGAAAAGACGATCTTGCGGCAGTTCCAGAAGTACTGGGCGCCCGAGATAACGGTCAGGACAACGGCAACGGCGTACAGGAAGCGCGACACCGAGTAGATGCCGAGCGTCAGCGCCAGCGGGCCAAGGTGCAAGCCGGCCATCGCAAAGACGCACAGGTAACCGCAGATGGAGACCATCGTGGTCGCCGTCTTGTACTTGCCAAGCTTATCGGCGGCAACGACCACGCCGGCGGCACTCGCAACCATGCGCAGGGCGCTTACCAGCAGCTCGCGGAACAAGATGATGAACACGGACCAAACCGACACGGCACCAAAGTCCAAGAATAGCAGCAGGGCCGAGAATACGAGCAGCTTGTCGGCGATGGGGTCCAAGAATTTACCGAAGTCGGTAATCTCGTTGCGCGAGCGCGCCAGGTAGCCGTCAACCTTATCGGTGCACGACAGGATGACGTACAGAATGAAGGCAGCGGCGGCGAGCGGGCCGTCGAAGGTGCTCCAATCCGTACCGGCAACACTCGTGTGAGAAAGCGCCGACACGATCATGAACACCGGGATAAAGACGATGCGAACGCACGTCACGATGTTGGCGGGCGTCCAAACACTCGTCAGTTCCTTATTGCTCTCGTTAGCCACGACGCTCTCCTACTCCACAACATGGCCGATAAGCTCATAGCAGAAGCTATCGGTAAACTCGACCGTCAGAATATCGCCCACAGATGCCTCGCTGGCATCCAGATGCACCGCGCCATCGGAATCGGGCGCCTGGAACCAGGCATGGCCGATCAGCTCGGCGCCATCCTCGGTCTCTTCGATACCGTCGACGATCACCTGGGCGCGCTCGCCCACATGTGCGGCGGTGGCGGCAAAACCGAGCGACTCGGCCAGGTCCATGGCCTCCTGGGCGCGCTCGAGCTTGACCTCTTCGTCGACCTGGCCCTCCATCTTGGCGGCCAGGCTGCCCTCCTCCTGCGAGTAGGCAAAGACGCTCGTGTAGTCAAAGCCGACGGTGTCCATAAAGTCGATAAGGTCGCGGAACTCGTCGTCGGTCTCGGTCGGGAAGCCGACCATGGCCGTGGAACGGATCACGATGCCGGGGATACGCTCACGCAGATCGCGGAACAGGTCCTCGAGCTCCTGGCGCGAACCAGAACGGCGCATAGCCTTGAGGATGCGCGCGTCGCAGTGCTGCACGGGGATATCGATATAGGGCAGCACCTCGGGCGTATCGCGGATGGTCTCGATAAGCTCGTCGGTCATGCCCTCGGGCTGCAGGTAGAGTACGCGGACCCACACGTTATGAGGACGCACCACCTCAGCAACGGCCTGCAACAGCTGCGCCAGATTGCGCGGCGAGCCCTCGGCGAGGTCCTCGTCGGCAAAGTCGGTACCCCAGATGCCCGTGTCCTGGCCGATCAGCACGATCTCGCGCACACCGCCGGCAACCAGGTCGCGCACCTCGGAGATAATGCTCTCGGCATTGCGCGAGTGATAACGACCGCGGATATACGGGATCATGCAGAAGCTACAGAAGCGGTTGCAGCCATCGGAGATCTTGACGTAGGCGACAGCGCCCTCGACGGTGCGCTTGACCTGCGGAATATAGGCGGCAATCTCGCGCTCGACACCCAGAACGTCATCGATGACCGCCACGATGCCGTCTTCCTCGTCGGCCTTCACAAAGGCCGCGACCTCGGGCAGCTCGTCAGGCAAGTCGTCGCCGTAGCGTGACGGCACGCAGCCGCACATGACGATCGGGCAAGAACGAACGCCGTCCTGCACCTCGTTGGCAAGCTCGAGCGTGGTCTCGATGCTCTCGGACGTTGCAGAGGCAAGGAACGAGCACGTATTAACGATGGCGATATCGGCATCCTGCGGATCGAATGCCTCCTCGTAGCCCGCAGCGGTCAGCAGCGAACGCATACGGTCGGTATCGACCTCGTTCTTGGCGCACCCGAGGGTGATATAGAGTACGGAGCCCAACGGAGTATCCATGTTGGAGAGCGGTCCTTTCGATTGATATTAGCGGTAGTTGGTGAACTGCAGCGGCTGGCCGTAGTCCTGGTCGCGCAGGAACTGGATCACGGTCTGCAACGCGTCCTTCGAAGCAGAGGAAACACGCAGCTTGTCGGCCTCGATAGTCACCTTGACCTTGAGCTTTTGGTCCTTGATGTCCTTGTTGATCTTCTTGGCGGTCGCCTGGTCGATACCCTCGAAGATATGGCCGAGCACGCGCACGGTGCCACCCGATGCCGCCTGCGGAGCATCCCACGAGACAGCCTTGAGGTCGATGCCGCGCTTGATGAGCTTGGAGCTCAGCACGTCAACAATCTGTTTGGAGACAAAGTCGGCCGGGGCGTTGATCGTAAAGAGCTTGTCGCCCTTCGAAAGCTCGATCGTGGCGCCGGAATCCTTAAGGTCATAGCGCTGGGAAATCTCGCGCGTGGTCTGCTGGAAGGCGTTGTCGACCTCTTGCATGTTGACCTCGGACACGACGTCGAAGCTGGAATCTTTAGCCATGATGTTTCCTTTCGCGTACGAGCGGCTTAGTAGCTATCGTACGAATAGTCGGTAGAATCGGTGGGCGTCTGGCCGTCAGTTGCGGTATCGGCGCCATCCGTGGACTGGGCATCGGTGCCGTCGGTGGTGTCGGTACCATCGGTGGTGTCGGTACCATCAGAACTTTCACCATTCTCGGAACCAGTCGTCTCCTTCTTGGGAACGGTGATCGTCACACGCGCCACGCCCGAGGTCTTGGTATCGTAACGGACCTTTTCGCCGTTCTTGGTAACGGTGACATCGGAAGGCTTGGACGTGGTGATCTCGATCGAGGACTCAGGCGTGTACTCCTGCTCAAAGGGGCCAGTCGCCTGGGCGCCATAGACCGACTTGCCATCGACCTTGACCTCAATCCAGGCGGTCTTTCCCTTGGCAACGGAGACCTTGACCTTCGTTACCTCGTTTTCTTCCTTTTTAGCCGTCGTCTTGGTGGCGTCCGAATCGGTCGACTCATCCGTCGCCTCATCGGTGTCATCGTCCTCGTCGACCGTTTCGGTCTTCTTAGAAGACTTCTTGGTCGTCATCTTGGTAGCAGTGGGCGTCTCGGGCGTGGTCTCGGGCGTCGAAGATGCGCAGCCGCGCAGAAGTACCACGATGAGCACGATCAGCAGCAACGCCACGGCACCGATGCCGGCGTAGACGATACGCGGATCGAGACCGTTGTTTTGAGGAGTACGGGAACCGCCGCGTCCACGACTGGAACTGCTGCGGCCGCCTCCCTGAGGCATACGACCACGATTGCTGTCGGAACGGCCGCGATAGCCACCCTGGCCCTGAAGGCTGCGCTGACCCGAGCGGGGCGCAAGTTCACCGCGGCCTTGATAGCCACGCTGGACCGAACGCGGAGCCGAAGAGCGCTGGCCATACGGCTGTGATTGAGAGCGAAGACGCGGCGTCACCTGCGTGGCATCGGCGTCCGCATAGCCGCCGAGAGCACGACCGGCAGAGACACCACGGTAGCCACGATCGGAATAGCCGCCGTCGCCGTAGCCGGCACGAGGGTCACGCGCCACGCCGCGGGCAGCGGGAAGTGCACGGTCCTCGGGCATCGGCGTACTGCGGAACCGGTCACGCTGCGAGCGAATCTCCTCGCCCGAACCCGTCTCGGTAATATAACCGGCCTGCTGAGGACGCTGTCCATAGCGAGTCGAACGACCGCCCTGAACCATCAGGAAGCGCCCGTTATCGACCGAGGAACGCGAATTGACGTAGCCGGCGGCGTCCTGGAAACGACCGCCCTGCTGCGACGTCTCGCGTTCGTATGCCATCAGGTCGTCAAAGTAGGCATTGACGACCTCGCGCGGATTGAGGCCCAAAAAGCGAGCATAGCTCGAAATCATGCCCTGCGCATAGCCGCGCGGCGGCATCGAAGCAAAGTTACCGGTCTCGAAAAACTCGATGATCTGCGGCCTGATTTTGATGGTGTTGGCGACCTGCTGAATGGAAAGGCCCATTCGGCGACGCTGCTCGAGCAGCATGTCACCAAAGCGTGCAGCCATCAGAATCCTCCAAACTCACGATCTTCACGTGCCATCTCGGCGTCGACGGATTCCAGCGCGGCAAGGCCTTCTTCATCCAGCAGAACCTCGCGCGGCTTGGAACCGTCGGGCGGTCCGACGACACCCTTTTCTTCCAGCATGTCCATAATACGCCCGGCGCGCGCATAGCCAACCTTCAGGCGGCGTTGCAGGCCAGATGTGGAGCCCAGCTGCGATTCCACCACAATATGGGCGGCTTCCCAAATGAGCGGATCATCGTCTTGCGGCTCGGCGACTCCGGTGCGGACAATGCCGCCACCAGCCATGGACATGGAAGCGGGCGCCACGGCGGACAGAATCTCCTCGTGGTAGTCGGGCTCGCTCTGCGACTTAACGAACTCGACAATCTCGTTGATCTCGTCATCCGAAACAAAGCAGCCCTGGATGCGGCGGGGCTTGCCCCAGTCGACCTTTGAGAACAGCATGTCACCCAAGCCGGTGAGCTTTTCGGCACCCATCTGGTCAATGATGACGCGGGAGTCGATGCCCGTTGCGACGTTGAAGGCGATACGGTTGGTAATGTTTGCCTTGATGAGGCCCGTCACCACGTTAGAGCTCGGACGCTGGGTCGCCACGATAAGGTGGATACCGGCGGCACGGCCCAGCTGGGCGATACGCACAATCGACGCCTCGACGTCCTTGCCGGCAACCATCATCAGGTCCGAAAGCTCGTCGATGATGATGACCAGGTAGGGCATCTTTTGCGGCGGGTTATCGTAATGCTCAAACTCGCCGGCGGCCTGCTTTTCGTTATAGGTCGAGATCTTGCGCACGTTCAGGCGCTCGAAGACCTTCAGGCGGCGCTCCATCTCGGACACCGCCCACTGCAAGGCACTCGCGGCCTGCTTGGGCTCGGTCACTACGGGCACGTAAAGATGCGGAAGGCCGTTATAACCTGCGAGCTCGACGCGCTTGGGGTCGACCATGATCAAGCGAACGTCCTCGGGGAGCGCGCGCATGAGCAGGGTCGTGATGATGGAGTTGATCATGACCGACTTACCGGAACCCGTGGTACCGGCGATCAGCAGGTGGGGCATCTTGGCGAGGTCAGCGACGACCGGCGTGCCCTCGGCGTCGCGGCCGATGGCAAGCTCGAGCGGACCGCCCTTCACATAGGGCAGCACGTCGCCCAGATTGACGTTCTGGCGCTTGCGGTTGGGAATCTCGATGCCCACGAGCGAGGTGCCGGGGATCGGGGCAAAGATACGAACCGACTGGGCGGCGAGCGAAAGCGCAATATCGTCCTCGAGGCTCGAAATCTTGCTCACGCGCTCGCCCTCGCCAGGTTGCAGCTTAAAGGTCGTCACCGTGGGGCCGGCGATCCAGCCGACCACGCGGGCACTGCGGCCAAACTCAAGCAAGGTGGATTGCAGTGACTCAGCGGTCTGCTCCAGCTCCTTATCCGAAGACGCGGCAGAAGCCGACTGCGGGTTGGCATGTAGGATTTCGAGCGGCGGAAGCTTGAGGCCGTCCTCTTCTTCGCCCTCGTTATCTGCGGCGCCGTCGTCCACTCCCCCATCACGAGCCGCAGCCGATTCGACAGCACTCGTGGCAGGCGCATCGGCAACCTTGGGATGCTTCAAGAAGTCGGGAATCTGAGGTGTTGCCGAGACAGGACTCACGGCAAACGGCGGCTCGGACTCGTCGATCTTATCGGGGTCGTCTTCCATCGAAAGCTGGCCGGTTACCTGTTCGCGCTTAGCATGGCGACGCGGCAGCAAAGTTGTCTTTGCGGTCTCAATCGGAGCCTCGTCGTCCTCGTCGTCACCCTCGGTGAGCTCAATCTCGCTATCGGACCAAGACGGGTCGGGCTCGCTTGTGTTGAGCTTGGGCGCAGCCTTGCCCTTCTTGGCATGGCGGCGCGGCAGCAGCGTGGTCTTGGCGCGCTCGGCTTCAACCGACTCGGATACGTCGACAAATGGGTCATCTTCCTCGTCGTCATCGTCCAAAACCGGGTCCACATCGTTGCCCATGACCGTGGTCACGGCAGCATCGGAGCCCTTTTGACGAAGAATGCTCAGGTGCGGACGGGCAACGCCGGGCACCGACAGGGCTTCGTCGTCACCCCACGGGCTCGCGTTAACATCGGCACGACGGCGCTCGGCAAAATCGGCCGCACGGTCGCGGGCAGAGCGCAAAACGCCGCCCACCGAAAAGCCGATGATGACAAAGCCAACGACGGCCAGACCCAATAGGACCACCATTGCGATAGGCTTACCCAGGGCATTCTGCAATGCACTCGCAATAAACGCACCGATGTAGCCACCCGAAGCGGACAGGTTTTGCAGCGTGAACATAAGGTCGCACGAGTCGCTCGTACCCGGCACCATCAGCGAAAGAATGGAGACGACGGCGATAAAGACCACGGCACCGCCCGCAACAGAGCGCTCGTTGAGCGGCGAATCCTCGCCTAAAAAGAGCGTGGCGGCAAACAGCAAAATGACAATCGGCAGCACGTAGGCGCCCAGACCAAAGCCCAGGTGGTAGAAACCGGCAACCGCAGCCGTAACGGGTGCGGTCGCCGGCGAAATCACGGCAATAAAGGACGCAATCGCCAAAACGGCAATGACCACGCCGGCGATATCGCGATTGGCCGAAGGCTCGACCAAGGGCTCAAAATCGTCGAAGTCTGCCTCATGGCCCTTATTGGCACGCAGATGGGAACCGGCACCCTTAGCAGATGCCGGTTGGTTATTGGCCTTATTGCCTTTGGCGTTTTGTGCAGATCCGCGCGCCAAACTAAACCTCCATGACGACCGGGATGATCATCGGACGGGTGCGCGTACGGCTCCAGATAAAGTTAGAGAGCGAATCGCGCACGGCCTTGCGAATGGCATCGGAACCGCTGCTGGTAAAGCTAAACTTACCCTTCTCGATCGTCTTCATAATGGACGCGGAGGCATCCTCGGAGAACTGGTCGTCGATGGCAAACGAGACGCCGCGGCCCGAGAACTCGATGGCCTCGATCTTCTTGTGTTTGAGGGAGACGATGGCAACGGCCGTGACCATACCGTCGTTGGCGAGCTTCTGGCGATCGCGCAGGACGATGGGGTCGGTATCGCCGATACGCAGGCCGTCGACGTAAACGACACCGGACTCGACGGGCGTACCGCGCTTGACGATACCACCGCGCATCTCGAGCGTGTCGCCGTTATCGAGGATAAAGATATGATCGTCCTTGATGCCCATCTTGCGGGCCAGCTGGGCATGGGCGCGCAGATGCACGGCCTCACCGTGAACCGGCATAAAGTACGTGGGCTTGGCCATGGCCATCAGGAGCTTGAGCTCCTCCTGGCTACCGTGACCGGAAACGTGAACGAGGGCGCGGTTCTTATCCCACACGTCGCAGCCGAGCTTGGCCAGGCTGTTGACGACCTGCTGGACGGCCTTCTCGTTGCCAGGAACGGGAGTTGCCGAAAGGATAACGGTATCGCCCTCGTGGATGGAGAGCGTCTTGTGCTCGCCATTGGCCATGCGGGACAGGGCCGACAGCGGCTCGCCCTGCGAACCGGTGCACATGACGACGATCTTGTCGTCGGGCAGGTTGTCAATATCGAAGGCATCGATGATATCGGCGTCATCGATGTTGAGATAACCGAGCTCGCGCGCCACGCGGGTGTTGGTGAGCATGGAACGACCGGTCACGACAACCTTGCGGCCGCACTTGCGGGCGGCGTCGCAGATCTGCTGCAGACGATGGATGTGGCTCGAGAACGACGCGACGAACACGCGGCCCGGAGCATTCTTGATGGCATGCAGCAGATTGGGGCCAACCTCGGCCTCGGACTTGGTAAAACCGGGGACCGTGGCGTTGGTGGAATCGGACAGCAGCAGGTCGATGCCCTGCTTGGCAAAGCGGCTGATAGCGGCATAGTCGGGCGTGACGCCGTCGATGGGCGTCTGGTCGAGCTTAAAGTCGCCGGTGTGCATAACGGTACCCTGGTTGGTGCGGATGAACACGCCCAGAGCGCCGGGAATGGAGTGCGTCATCGAGAAGAAGTCGAGCGAGATGCCGCCGAGGTTGACATGACTGCCGCCCTTGACCTCGCGGAACTTGGGTGCGCGGATGCGGAACTCAGAAAGCTTGCCCTCGATAAAGCCAAGCGTCAGCTTGCTCGAAAAGATGGGCACCTTATTGTTGAGGTCCTGCAGCAGGTACGGAAGCGAACCGGTGTGGTCCTCGTGGCCGTGGGTGACGACGATACCGCGGAGCTTCTCCTCGTTCTCCAGAACATAGGTGTAGTCGGGAAGCACCAGGTCGATACCGGGCTGGGAGTCATCCGGGAACATAAGACCGGCGTCGACGAGCACCATGTCGTCGCCGCACTCGAAGACCGTCATGTTCTTGCCGATGCCATCAAGGCCGCCGAGCGGGATGATCTTCAAGGGAGATGATTTTTTAGCTGCCATAGGTTAGTGTGGTTTCCTTTCTTCGAAACGGGTCTGGAACAACCGACGGGGCGCTTCTGGCAAACCGACCGTCGGGAACGTACAAACATGCATCGCAGAGTCGATGCAGTAACCACAGTATGATACCCATTTGCACAACAACAGACCACCCATGCATCAAAGCCCCATCTGAACTGGTCTATCCCGCCGGTTTCCCGTGGGGCGGGCACTGATGAAGTTTCCTGCTCTACAGTCCTGCT
>URIJ01000003.1 GCA_900547835.1 uncultured Collinsella sp. | reverse complement strand
CAGCGCGAGGCGTCGGCTGCTGCTGGGGCATGGCGGCGGGGCGCTGCTGCTGCGGGGCAGCAAACTGCTGCTGGCCGGCGCGCGGGGCGCTGGCGGCACGGCTTGCCGCGGAGTTGTTTTGGCCCAGACCGTTTTGATAGGCGCGCTCTTCTTCGTACAGGCGGCCGAGCGTGGGGGCATCGACGTTCTCGGCAAAGACCGAGAACTTGCCGGCGCGCAGCTGCGGATCGATCATAAAGCGCACGAGGGGCTCGCCGACAAAGACATAGCGGCGCTTTTCGGCCTGCGCCTTCACAAACTCGCGGACCTCGCGCGAAAGCTCGGGGTAGAACGGGGCGAGCATGGGATCGTCGTCGGCGGCGATAAGGATGGTATAGAGTGCCGGCGCCGTGTTGACGCCGTTGATCACCAGAGTCTGATCCTCCATGTCGCGAGCGGCCTGCTTGGCAAGCTTCTTAAAGGAGAACGGGGCACGGGTGGCACCGAAGATGCCGGCCACGTGGTCCTCGAAGATGTTCAGGAAGTTCACGAAAGATCACTCTCCGTATAGGTTCTTTGGTATCCGAGCAAATATAGGCATATCCCAACGATTATAGAGGATAGGGTTCCCGCAACCGCCGCCTTGGCGACGACCGCGGCTGCAAGGCTGGCAATTTCCATATGGTGTGCAAGACAGGACGCCGCTGCGCAGCCGATGCCGGTGACAGCGATGGCGGCGATTGCGGCAAGGTTTGAGCCCTGATTGGCACGCTTGGCATGGACATTGAGCAGCGCAGATGACGCCGCGGCAGTTGCCGCGACCAGCACAAAGGCAGCCCAAAGGAGCGGGTCTCCCAGCGCTGCGGCAACGTTACCGAGCCCCAGCACGCCTCCGGCTGAAAGCGCGACCGTGGCCAGACGGGCAAAAAGTGCGCCCATGCCCGTTGCCGCGGCGGCGCTTGCCGGGCCGAGCCAAAATGACGCGACGCCGGCGGTGACCCCAGCTGCCAGGAAGGTATTGCCGGTCAGACAGCCAAGCGCGAGTGCACAGGTGAGTGCGGCGCTCGCGGCAGCCTCGGTGCGACCCCAGGCGATCCACCAACCGGACATGGCGGCGGCAAAGATCACCGCGACGGGCAACATCGACAGGATGCCCTGCGCCTGCATGGTGGCGTTGGCCATGAGCACCAAAAAGCCCACAGCCGAGATGGCCGAGCCAATCTGGGGGGCCAGGCCAGCCGCCGCTCCGATTGCGATAGCCGCAATGACCAGGCCGGGAAGCGCCGCGACCCCGGCCGTTTGCATCAGCAAAAAGCTAAAGGTGCCGCACGCTAGCGCCGAGATAGCGCGCATGGTGTAGTCGCGCGCATGGCTCCAGCGCGTGCCCGCCCAGCCGAGTGCGGGGTCGATCTCGATGGCGTCGTCCTCGTAGTGCGACGGCTCGATACCGTCGAGCTCCTGCTCGTCATCCGAAAGCTCGCCAACCATTTGCTCCAGGCTGCGACGGCCCTCGCGCACGCTGCCCAGACCGGCAAGGAGCTGGTCGCAAAATGCCTCGATGCTGTTGGGGCGGTCCTGCGGCATGGGGGAGAGCGCGCTCATGAGCGCGGTCTCGGCTCCCGGGGGAAAGTGTGGTATCAGCTCGCTGGGATAGGTGGCGCCGCCGATGATGCGGCCGAGCGAGTCGGCGGGCGTGGCCGCCATAAAAGGAGCGCTGCCGCACAGGCCCTCGTAGATCACACAGGCGAGGGCAAAGACATCGGCGCGCTCGTCGACCGTGCCGGTCTCGATATCGAGCTGCTCGGGCGGCATGTAGCCGATGGTGCCGCCGCGCGAGCCGCCAAAGCCACCGGCGGACGACAGCCGCGCCATGCCAAAGTCGGTGAGCTTTACATTGCCCGAGTGGTCGATGAGCACGTTGGCGGGCTTAATGTCCAGGTGGAGTACGCCATTACTGTGGGCGAAGGTGAGCGCCTGGCCCAGGGCATCGGCAATGGCCGCGGCCTCGTCAAAGGTAAGTGAGTGGCCGTCCGCGCGGTGCAAAAACTCGGCCAGCGACATGCCATCGACATATTCCATAACCAGGTAGGCATAGGCTGTGTCGTGCGTAAAGTCGATGACCTGCACGATGTTGGGATGTTGAAGCATGGCGGCAGTGTGCGCCTCGCGCAGGACATCCATGATGTCGCTGGCGGGCATGCCGGCACCGCTTGTGAGGGGGATACGCTTAATGGCGACGCGACGGCGCAGGTGCGTGTCGCGGCAAATCTCGATGGAGCCAAAACCGCCGGTCGCAAGTGTCTCGAGCGGCTGGTACCGCTTGAGCAGCTCGCGAGAGCTGGTGCCCTCCAAAGGAACGTCCGGCGAGAACCGGGCGGTATGTTGCGAGAAAAGCGGCATGGCCAACCCTCGTGCGTTTAAAGTTCGTTTGCGAGCGGCGGGCGCGGGGCCGAGCCGTTCGCGGTGGCATAGATGCTGCTAGTGTAGCACGCTCGGGCAGATGGCGAGGATAGCGGGATGCGAGGTGGCCCGATCGATTCGGCCCGTTTCGGCTCGTTTGGAAAGCGCATCTCAGTTTTCAGCCATATTATGGGACGCGCTTTCCAAATGGGGTGGGCTGCGGAAACTGCATCCCAGAATATTGCCCTGGAACGGGATGCGCTTTCCGAACCGGCGTCCAAAAGGAAACCGCATCCCGCTTTGATGTGGGGACTGCAAACAAAAGCCGGACCGTGATCTGGCGCGGATTGGAGTTCGCCTGAATCATTGATGCTGGCTGGTGTGAGAACAGAGATAAACGAGCGGCTCGAGCGATATAATGACACGCTATGGAGGCCGTATGCTCTTTTCCCGCCGTTCTGCTACATTTGCCTGCGCCATTGCGCTTGTCGTAATGGCGGTCACCCCTTATCACCGGTTTTCATCTTCAATCGGCCTAGCGTCAGGTGCAATGACCTGGCTCGTTATCCTGGGCGCATGCCTCGCGGCGTTTGTTCATGGTGCTGCGCTATGCAAGGGGGGAATGAGAAGGCCGAGGCATCTCGGTGCCATCGGTGTTTTCCTTGGTGTTATTGCAACGGTTCCCGAATGGGCCGACCTGGCTTTCTATGCTCGCGGAGACTCTATTCCAATCGTGTTTGCACCGATTTGGTTGTTACATGGCGTTTCGTGTGTCTCGTGCTTTGTTGGGTCGCTGCTTCTCTCATATGTTATTTGGGGCACGGCGGACTCTCCTTTGACGCAGAGGTCGACACGGACTGACGAAAGGGAAACTCGTCACCCGCAGGACGCGATTTTTACAGAAACAATAGCCGTCATGTCTTGCCTGCTGTTTTGCTGTCGAGTTTCATGGAGAGTCGTTCCCGAGCCATGGGGGATGCCCCCTGTAACGGCCGCGTCAATTGGCCTTGCGCTTTTAATTCCGTTGGTCTATCTCGCATTGACTGTGGCCCCGCCGTTTTGCCGCCCTCGTGCCTTTGGCCATGGGCGGCGCGACGTGTTTGCCTGTTCTGTGCTCGTAGCAGTTCCTATTGGTCTTATTCCGGCTGTTGAGGCGGCATACTTCGCAAGCGATGCCGTGGTCATTGCATTGCTGGCGATGGGGTCCGTTATCGCTGCTGCCTTCGTATGCATGTTGCTAAGGGGGAAACGGGACAACAATTCGGATATCGCCTGTGCGTCCGACACATTCGATGCGGGGGTGTTTTCCCCTGCCCTGTCGCCTAGAGAAGAGCAGTTTGTTCGACTGCTGCTCAAAGGGAAAACGCCGGCGGAAATTGCCAAGGAGACGGATACGAAGCCATCGACGGTGAGAACAACGCTTCACCGAGCATACGGGAAGGCGTCGGTTGCGGGCTCACGCGAGCTCGTGGCGCTGTTTGCGGGTGAGGGCGATACTGTAGGGCATGAGCTACCGCAGCGGCATGCTGACGATATAGTGGCATCAGCTCGAACGCGCCGGCTGTTTCGATACCTGCTCACATTATTCTTTATCCTCCTTGCGGCGGGGCCCTTGGTAATGGCGGATAGCGATTGGGGGTCCGGTGTTTCGCGGGCTGTCGCCTTTTCCCTCTTAAGCTACGCATTGGGTCTCGGACTGCTTCTGTCGCTACGCTACGCGGGTGGAAAAGCGAATCGTGGCGCTGCGCTGGATAGAGCGGGTGAAGCGATTTGGCTCGGAAGCCCGTACGTATGGGCGGTGCTATCTGCTGTGGAATGGTCTTTTATCTATATCGCGGCATTGATGTGCATACGCGTTCCGTTGATGGCTGTGCCGGTCCTGTTTTGCGGCGTGGCGTCTACGGCTTCGCTCGCTGTTGGGCTGCGTCCGTTTAAGGTGCATGCCCATGCTCGGGCTATCGTGCCGTTGGTGTCAATGGGCATGGTTGCCTTAATCTATGCGGTCGCTAGGGGGCGAATCCATGGACTTGCGGTGCTGACGGGGGTGCTGCTCACATATATAGTGATGCGAAGCTGTCCGCAGCGCAAAATGCTTGGGATATGGATGCTTTGCTTCGGGGCGACGGCTCCTGTTTGGGCTGTCTTGCTCAATATGGTGCAGGATCTGACGGTTTTCGAGCCGTTGTTCCTCGCGTCGTTGTTGGGGCAAAGTTCGGCTGTCAATGTCGTCGTGGCAACGGTGATTGTTTGCTGGTCTGTGCCCATGTTCGTTACGCACATCGCGCTCGCCCGCTCGGTTGAGGACGAGAAGGCCGTCTTGGAGTACCGGGCGAACGGGTCCACCGAAACGGCCCGCGTGCGCCAGCTGGCCCTGCTTACGTCGCGCTCCCTTTCTGATGTTCAGTCGCAAATTTTGCTGATGACGGCAGAGGGGGCAACGACAAAGGCCATTGCGGAGGATGTCGGTTACGCTGCATCTACGGTGCAAGCGCTGCGGTCTGCATCTTACCGCCAGTTGAAGATCAAGAATAAGGCGGAGCTAATTTTATTGTTATCGCAGGTAAATAACGTGTAAACGCCTGAGCAATCAACTCAATAGCGGGTGTTTACAGACATCTTTCTCTATTCATGCGAAGGTTGCCGTGCGTCGACGCATTGTTAACCGCTTTTGATTGGGACGAGATCGAGTGCTGCTGCTCGGCCCGGCCAATGGGAGGGTGATGTCGCTTGAATAGAAATCTAATGCGGCACGAGTTGTCCAAGATATTTGGCAATCCTATATTTGCGTTGACCCTTATGGTTGCAACTGCAATTTCGATGGCGGCTGCCATTGAGGCATGGTGGACGCTCGAGACTGAGCGCAAGCAGCTGTTATCGCTTGGCTATGGCGTTGGTTTGCAAGCCCAGGCATACCTCGGCCAAACGCGTGAAAGTAGCTTTGGTAACTGGATCGTTGTGAGTGCAAATGCACCGCTATCGGCATCAGTGTTTTTCTATGTGCTGCCGTTGCTTGCCATGCTGGCCGGGTCGTGGTCATGCCTGTCCGAGCGTTTGAGCGGTTACGAGGCGCAGATCTGCACACGTGTTTCTAGAAATGCATACGTGAACGTGAAGATGCTGTCTGCTTTCCTCTCTGCGTTTGCGGTCACGGCTATTCCGCTACTCGTGAACTTCCTGATTGTCTCAATGCTGTTTCCCGCGTATCTCCCCCGGGTCGACGAATCGACTTACGTCGGGCTCTATCTGCATAGCTATTTTTCTGGCCTGTTTTATTCCCGGCCTCTGTTGTACGTGCTGGTTTATACACTGTTCGATGCGGTGACGCTGGGGGCTCTATCCATGGCCGTGACCGGTCTGTCGGTTGTGTTTCGCAGCAGAATCAAAGCGATAATTGTCCCGTATCTGCTAATGGTTGCGTGGCATTTTGCAAATGGCTGGATCTTCGGCGTAATGGCTTGTGTGGGGTTTAACTGCAATATCCTCAACAGCATCAGGTCGGAATCGCTGAATAACTGGCCAGACATTCGAGCCGGTTTTGCGGAAATCATATTATTGACCCTTGCTTCGTTGGCTTTTTCTGGGGCGTGGAAAAGACGCGAGGTGGTCTGATGCTGTTTAGGCTGGTCGCCGCGGACCTGAGGACCGTTTTGAAGAAGAACATCCTTACTTTTATTGCAATTGCGGCAGTGACCGTTGCGAACTTGGTGTACGCCTACGGATTGTCTTCTGTGTATGGGGTTAGAACGGATACCTTGGGGTTTGCGGATAATCTTGCGCTCGTGTTTGCCGGATCTGCTCCGTTTGAGCCTAGGCCCGGGGTCATGTTTGTGCCTCCGCTAGGATGGCTATTTCTCATTCTGCTTATTCTCTATACAACACTCGACTATCCGACCGAATCGTTGCACGGGTTTGGTTTGCAAGCGCTTGTTCGATGCCGGGCAAGAACCCTTTGGTGGGTCTCGCGTTTTATCTTGGTGGCGGCAGTAACGGCATTTTCACTGCTCGTGGTGGTTTGCTCTGTTGTGATTTGGAGCTTGGTGGTGAGCTCCTCGTTCAGCGCGGTCATTCATGGTGAGTCGCTTCAACTGGCTAATTTGGCGCCGTGGTTTCTCAAAGCTGCCGAGGCAGATGCGCTGCCGTTTTTCATAGGTCTCTTATTTGCTTTTGAGGCGCTTGCGTTTGCGCAGGCAGCGGTTGGGTTTGTGCTTGGGTCGTCAGTCTCGTTTGTGGTTTTAATGAGCTACCTGATCTGCTCGGCATATGCACGACATTGGGCGCTATTGGGTAACGCCTTGATGCTGTTGCGCTGGGGTGGAATTGTCAAAGAGGGAATCGCGGCGGGCTCGAGTGTCTTGTCATCAATTGGGCTTATGTCGTTATGCCTATCGTTGGGTGGACTGTGGTTTCGAAGGGCCGACCTTATAGAAAAGGGGGACAAGATATGAGTGTGATCGTAAGGGGCGTATCGAAGCGCATGGGTAAAAACGATGTCCTGCGCAACGTGTCCATCGAGGTTGACCCTGGGACTGTGGTCGGGCTTCAGGGGATAAACGGTTCGGGTAAGACCATGCTCATGCGAGCGGTTTGCGGGTTGATCAAGCCTACCGAAGGCGAAATCTCTATCGATGGCCAAAGGCTTGGGGCGGACATCTCGTTCCCGCCGAGTCTGGGGATGTTGATCGAGGCGCCTTCCTTTTTGGGATATCTGTCTGGCTACGACAATCTGAAGCTCATCGCTCAGATCAAGGGCGTTGCCACCCCCGAGGACATTCGCTCTGCCCTGCGGCTCGTGGGGCTCGATGCAGACGAAAAAAAGAAGTTCCGAGCATACTCGCTTGGGATGAAGCAGCGTCTGGGGATAGCTGCGGCAATTATGGAGAAGCCGAAGCTGCTTGTTCTCGATGAGCCAACGAATGCCCTCGACGAAGCGGGCGTTGAAATGCTCAAGCGCGTTGTGGCGATGGCGGCATCAACGGGTCGTGAGGTCCTTCTGTCCAGCCATGACGGAGAGGTGCTCGAGGAACTGGCCGATCGGGTTTACTGCATGCGCGACGGTGCCGTTGTGAAAGTTCGGGAAAGGTCGTGAGCGCGATGAAGAAGACCCTGTGGACGAGAAGATCGGCGCTCGCGCTTTTTTGCTGTGCTGCTGCCGGCCTTGCGGGCATGAGGGTGAGCGTCGTTAACGGGAACCGGACGGTCATTCCTGAGAAATATTACGCGGAGGGCGAATGGCTCTCGATGGATGGAGCGTTTCTGGGGTCGAAGGATGTGGTGACTGATGGGTATTCGTTTTGCATAGACGGGGCAGAGTTGCTCACGCCGCGCGAGTATCTCAAACGAGCACATGACGATTATTCAAAATATGGCACCGTGGATACGAAAACGAGACTGAAGGATGCCGACATCACGTGCGTTATCGCCGTAAAGATGCGTGTCAGAAATAGGGATAATATCGACGGTGGAATCAAAGCGTATGTTTGGCATCTGGTTCCGGAGTCTGCGCCAAACTATGATTTTGTAGTCAATACCGATCTGATAACGCAAGCCATGCCGGTCCTTGGCGGCTCTGCTGCGTTTGCCGTGGAGGTTGGGGCAGAAAACGAGTTGCTCGTCCCATTTATGATGCAGAACACCAACGACTATTTCGAAGGTTACGAGACCGTCCGTTTTGAGAAAGCATTTCCCGGGACTTACACGATGAAGATGACCGATCTGCCGGAGCGGAGGCTCTTAAGGTTTGAAGTGAAATAGCTCGAGAGCAAGGCAAAACGGGTCCATTGGCGGTACGCGCGCCCGATTCCAGGCGCCCCGGCCCGGAATCGGGCGCGGGACGAGGCGCCTTCGGTGTCGGCCGGCCTACCGCTTCTTCTTGCTCTTCTTCTGCTTGCGCTGCTTGCCCTTGGTCTCCTGGGGCTTGTCGCCCTGTTTTGCTTCGGCAGCGGCCTTTTCTGCCTTCATCTTCTTGCGTTTGGTCTCGATGCGGAGTTTTTTGTTGATGCGGGCCTTGAGGAAGGGACCGAACTGCTCGGCATCGCCGCGGACAAAGGTGTCCTTAGGGATCGTCACGCCCTGGTCGGCGAACATGGCCACAAAGATGCGCTCGCCGTCGAGCACGTGGTCGAGCTTTTCAAACGGGAAGAACTGCGACTTGCCGCTCTTGCCCCAAACCATCAGGCCGTCCTCGTTGGCGGCGACGCGGCGATAGCGGCCACCCATGGACTCGTCGGCCTCAACGGCGTCGATAAAGTCGCGGGCGAGGGTGTGGTGCAGGTTTTTGCTCCACCAGGCCAAAAAGGCGCCGAACACGATCAGGACGACGCCAAACTTGATCCAGTTGCCGCCGGCCACCAGCATGCCGATGCCGATGAGCGCGGCAATTGCCGCGGCGACATACAGCGAGCCGCGACGCCTGGGCGAGGCGATCAGGCGGGCGAAGTCGGTGACGAGGTCGTTTTCGTATTGGTACTCGTTGAGGTACAGGATGCCGTCGTCGGCTGCGGCCTGCTCCTCGAGCGCGACCTCGACCTGGTCGGCTGCTTCGGAGGGGACGAGGTTGCTCTCTGCGTCTGCCATGCTCTTTGGACTCCTATCGCGGCGGGCTCGCCGTACGGGTTATTATGGAATGCAGTATGCCGTGCGACCGCATGGCCGCCGCGGCAACAAGACTCAGTATACCCGGGGGAGCACCCATGGAATCGTTGTACCGAAAGTATCGCCCGCTCACCTTCGACTCCGTGGTGGGCCAGCAGCATATCGTCTCGACGCTCGAGCACGCCATCACCGAGGGGCGCCTGTCCCACGCCTACCTGTTCTGCGGACCGCGCGGCACGGGCAAGACCACCATGGCGCGCATTCTGGCCAAGGCGCTGCTGTGCCGCAATGCCGAGGCGGCGCGCGCCGAGGGTGCAAGCGGCTGCATGCCCGACGGTACTTGCGAGGAGTGCGAGCTCATTGCCGAGGGTAACCACCCCGATGTCTACGAGCTCGATGCCGCCTCCCGCACGGGCGTGGACAATGTGCGCGAGGAAATCATCAACTCCGTCAACTTTGCCCCGGTGCGCGGCAAGTACAAGATCTATATCATCGACGAGGTCCACATGCTCACGACGGCGGCGTTCAACGCGCTGCTCAAGACGCTCGAGGAGCCGCCGGCACACGTGATCTTTGTGCTGTGCACCACCGACCCGCAAAAGATTCTGGAGACCATCCTCTCGCGCTGCCAGCGTTTCGATTTCCATCGCATCGGCAACGAGGATATCGAGCGTCGCCTGGCATACGTGTGCGAGCAGGAGGGCTTCGATTACGACGATGAGGCGCTGGCTATCGTGGCGCGCCATGCCAAGGGCGGTATGCGCGACGCGCTGTCCACGCTGGAGCAGCTGAGCGTCTTTGGCAACGGTTCTGTGCATGCGGACGACGCCCGCTCGCTTTTAGGCGAGGTTTCGGACCAGATTCTGGGCGAGTTTTCCCGCGCCATTGCCGATCGCGATGTTGCCGAGCTCTATGGACTGATTCGTGTGCAGGTCGAGGAGGGCAATGACCTGCTTGAGCTGACGCGCGACCTGGTGGCGCATGTGCGTGACGTGTACGTTGCCTGCGTTGCCGGTGCCCGTGCCGAGCTGTTTGAGGGCGGCTCCGAGCAGGCCGAGGCGCTTGCTGCCGAGGCCGCTGCCTTTGGCGAGCATCCTGCCGACCGCCTGGCCCGTGTGCTGACGGTGCTCGACGATGCCGCACTGGAGATGAGGGGCGCGAGCGACGTGCGCCTGGTGCTCGAGATTGCCTGCACGCGTCTGGCGCGTCCCGAGGCTGATTTAACGATTGAGGCATTGGCCGAGCGCGTGGCACGTCTGGAGGCCATGGTTGCCAACGGCGCCGTGCCGGCGAGCGTGGCTGCTGCTCAGGCCGCCGCGCCTGCAGCATCCGTACCCGCTGCTGCCCAACAGCCGACGCTCATTTCGGGCGCCCGTGCTGCCGCTCCGGCGGCATCCGCTGCCCCCGCTGCTACGTCCGCGCGCCAGGGCGGTATGCCTTGGGACCGTGGTGCTGCTGTTCCGGCTGCCCAGCCTGCGTCCCGTTCTGCGTCCGTGTCAGCTTCCAAGCCTGCAGCGCCTGCACCTCAGCCTGCGCCGACTCCGACGCCTCAGCCCGTTGCGGCTCCCGCGCCTGCCACCGCTCCGGCACCTAAGCCCCAGTCCAACAATGCCGCCCAGGTTGCCGCCGCCGGTACTGCCGAGACGCCCGCGGTCGAGGATGCCGGAGAGCTGCAGCGCAAATGGGCCGAGGTTGTCGAGCGTGTCAAGGCGCGTCAGGCTTCCTACGCAGGGCTTTTGCTCAACGCCCGCGCCACGGCCGACGACGGCTCCAAGCTCACGGTCTCGTTCCCCGCGGGTTCGACTTTTGCCATCAAGATGCTCGGTCGCGCCGATACGCAGTCGGTGGTCCTGCCGACGGTCTGCGCGGTCTTCGGTCGTCGTACCGTCGACTATGTCCTGGATGGGGGTGGCACGCCGGCTCCTCAACATGAGGAGCATTCTCCATCTGCACGGGCTGCGGTATCTGCGGACCCGCAACCCGTGTCCTCGGTGCCCCCTGCATCCTCGAGCGCCAGCGCGACGCAGCCAAAAGCGGCGCCGGTAGCGGCACCGACCCCGTCGGCGCCTGAACCCGCTGCGCCCAAACCGGCTGCTCCGACACCCGCGCCCAAGCCTGCCTCGCCCGCGCCCAAGTCGTCTGACCTGGGCAAAGCCCCCTGGCGACGCTCCGACAACCCCGCCGGTGCTCCTGCCACGGGCAAGCTCCCGACCGAGCCCGCGCCCCGAGCGCCCGAGCGCGCGTCCGTCCCCATGGCTCAGCCGCCTGCGCAGGCTGCGCCATGGGAATCCGAGCAGGTGCCCTACGACGATGCTATGGTCGGTGGTTTTGCTGCCGATGCCGGCGGGGACGATCTGCCCCCGTTCGACGTGCCGGGTGCGGCGTCCGCGACCAAGGCCGCTGCTGTGGCACCCGCAGCCTCTGCAAACGACGACGTCCCCGCCGCTCCCTGGGAATCCAATCCCGGTGCTGGCAGCCCCTTCGGCCATCAGGGCGCAGCCCCGAGCATCCCGCAGACCGAGGACGAGGCCAAGGCCCTCATCCGCAGCGTCTTTGGCCAGGCCACCATCTTCAAGCCGGTGGAGTAGCTGCGCAGGCGGGTATACTGCTCAAGAAGAGGACCCCTTGTCCGGGCGCATCTGTATTTCGGACATGTGTAGTGTGGTGCCGCGTATGTCGCATTTGAGCAGACAGGTGCGTGACGGTCGGCCTAGGATGCTGAGGTCGATACGATACGTCGCATGGCTGTCCGTGTACTCGACTTGCTCGGCGTTAATGGTTGCTCCGATTGCCAAATAAACGCCTAGCTCGGCATCGACAATCTTGAAGTCCTTTATCTTGACCTTGAACTCTTGATAGAGGGACGGGCTGTTGTAGTAGACGGTTCGGGTTCCGTCGGTGCATTCATCGGTCGTCTCCCATTTGACGACGGGCTGGTCCGAGCTGGCTATCAGCAGTTCTGCTCCAAAAGCTATGGCATGGGTGATGACAACCAGCAATGCCCAGCCGACAAAGAGATAGAGAACCACATATGCAACGGGGTGTTTTGAGCGGATGTTTTGGAGCGCGTTGGGGGCATTCATGGGGCACCTCCAAATTACTATCTATGGCAATCAAATTATACCCTGCCGCCATGTGCGCCGCCTCGAGCAGCGGTTCGGCATTTAGCTATTTAGTGGCGCACATGAAATGCCGGATTCGGCTCTACTAGATTGAGTGTGCGATATTATGCAACCTTGCATAATTCGACCTTGCATAATCTTTGAGTGCGGTTTGTATTGGAGGACATGTATATCGACTGAGGTAACACGTCCGCCCCGCTCTCTCGCCGCGCGCCGTGGTACGATTTTTGAGTTTGAAAGTCCCGCCGTGCTCCGGCTGCCCTTGCAGCTCGGCGTGCGGCCGCACGTAAAGGAGCCATCATGGCCGGTATGAACATGCAGCAGATGATGAAGCAGGCTCGCAAGATGCAGGAGCAGCTTGCCGCCGCGCAGGAGAACCTCAAGTCCCAGACCGTCGACGCCTCTGCCGGCGGCGGCATGGTCAAGGTGACCGTTAACGGCGAGATGGAGCTCGTCAACCTCACCATCGACCCCGATGCCCTCGATCCCGAGGACGTCGATATGCTGCAGGACATGATCATGGCTGCCGTCAACGAGGCCGTCCGCGGCGTCAACGAGCTCGCCAACAAGCAGATGGGCGCCATCACCGGCGGCCTCAACATCCCGGGCATGCCGTTCTAAGACACGCATATATATGAGTGCCAACCATAGTCTGCAAAAATTGCTCGATGAGCTGGGCCGTCTGCCGGGCATTGGTCCCAAGTCGGCCCAGCGCATCGCCTATTACCTGCTCGAGGCCGATGCCGAGGAGGCGCGCCGCCTGGCCGAGGCCATCCTGGAGGTCAAGCAGGAGGTCCACTTTTGCAGCCGCTGCTTTAACTACGCCACGGCCGACGAGTGCTCCATCTGCCAGGACCCGATGCGCGATACCACTCGCATTTGCGTTGTGGGCGAGCCGCGCGACGTCCAGGCGATCGAGCGCACGGGCAGCTACCACGGCCTCTACCACGTATTGGGCGGCGTGATCAGTCCCATGGACAAGATTGGTCCCGAGCAGTTGCACATTCGTGAGCTGCTGGCACGCTTGGGCCACGAGGACATCCACGAGGTCATCATCGCCACCAACCCCAATATCGAGGGCGAGACCACGGCGAGCTACCTGGCCCGCACTATCAAGCCGTTGGGCGTCGAGGTGTCGCGTCTGGCAAGCGGCCTTCCCGTGGGCGGCGACCTGGAGTATGCCGACGAGCTTACGCTTGGCCGCGCCATCGAGGCCCGTCGCGCGATTTAGGTGGCGAGCCTGCTCCTGCCGTATGTTTTCCTCGCGACGCACGGGGTAGTCATAATTTCCCCGTGCGACTGTAAGTTTGTTGTGCAACAAAGATGCTTTGTATCCGCTTATCGCATGGATGCTTCCACTCGCATCCTTAATTTGCCCATTCGTTGCGCAACCTTTTGGGTTCGCTGATACACTCAAATATGGATTCGAATGAATGCGCCGCTCCCGAGCGGCGTGTTTTTGTTGGAGGAGAACGCATGCGGCCCGGTGGCACTCAGACAAAGCGCGGCGCCGCGGTGCGCATGCGATGCCGACTGGGCTTGGCTCCGCGGGCGTACGCACTGCTATCGTGCTCGTTGGTGCTGGTCATAGCTGGCGTTTCTGCCTATGGCATGACCGTGCCGTCCATGATACAGGCGCATGCCGCACGCGAACCGCGCGTGGGGCATGAGGTCAAAAGTGATCTGGGCACCACGACTGGATATGCTTGGGCAAGTGTGGTCGCGCATATTGTGTTTGGCACCGGCGACGCGGACGGCGCCGAGGCCCCGGACAACGAAGTCACGCTTGCCAATGGCAAAACCATCGTGCTCACCAACACCAAGATCATCGATCGGTTGTCCAACAATAGCGTGGCGGCAACGGTGAATAAGGTCGAGCAGCAGAAGGAGCAGGACGCCCAGCAGTCCGGAAAGCCCGGTAGCTCGGATACTTCTGGCTCCGGCTCGGATTCATCGAGTTCGGGCGGCGGCTCTGGGTCGGGTTCCTCTACCGGAGGGTCTGGAAACGGCGGCTCGACGGGCGGCAACACTGACAACGATGCAAACTCCGGTGGCCTTTCCGCTGCTGAGGAAGAGAGCATTCACAGTTGGCTTGTGACCAAGTACAACATGCTCGACGGCTATGTTTCTCGTGCCAATGACGTGGTCTCGACCTATAACTCTACGGGAGATCCCAGGCCGTGCGACAGCCTGGTCGGGGAGATGTTTGTCATTCGAGCCGAGTTCGGTCGTCAGACATTCTCGCCCCGGTCAAAGTGGTATCAGCAGTATGCCAATCTGTGGGGCTGTTACACCAACCTATGTCAATGGGTCGGCCATTACGGCGATGATGACGTCGCACTCGGTAACTTCAACAATAACGTGGCGGCGCTTGCCCTATGATGACCGATCTTGCATCCACCACACCACAATCGCTCGGTCGCGATCCCATGGTCGGCCTGCGCCTGGCGCGTGTCGACGGGTTTGAGCCGGCCATTGCGCTCGGTCAGGACGAACTGCCTGCCTATCTGCGTCGTTTTACGATGCTGTTTGCCGACGATGCCACCATGCGCCGTGGCGGTATCGGCCGCGTGACGCGTGCCGTCAACGCCCAAGGCGAGGCCGTGGCACTCAAGCAGCTCATCTTGCCGACGCGCGATGAGTTTGACGACGATGCCGCTCACGAGGCGCTGGTCGCCAAGTTCAAGGCGGCGTTTCGCGAGGAATACGAATGCCATCGCGCCCTTTCGGGCCTTAAGGGCTTTCCCCGCCTCTATGGCTGGGGCGAGGTCGACGGTGTGCCTGCAATTGTCATGGAATGGGTCGAGGGCGAGACGCTTGCCCGCTTGCGTTCGCGACTCGCCGTGGACGATGCCGGACGCCTGTCGCCGCTTGTGGCGGCGCGTCTGGGTCGCGACCTGTTCGATCTGCTCTGCCGTATGAGCCTGGTGGGCGAGGGCTTTGTCCATCGCGATATCTCGCCCGCTAATATTATGGTGCGTACGGCGCGTCTACCGCTTGACCGGCAGCTTGCCGAGGGCACCTTTGACCTGTGCCTGATCGACTTTGGCTCGTCGCTGGCGCTTGAGCCTGCGTCGGCCGTGGCCGGTACCGGCGGCAAGGCGTCGTTTACGGAGCGTTATGCCACGCTGCGTCGCGCGACGGTGGCCTACGCTCCGCCCGAGATGCTCACCGACGATATTCCCGACCTGCGCGCTTTGCGTATGTCGCCGGCGATCGACGTCTATGCCGCGGCAAGCACGGTTTACGAGCTCATTGCCGGCGTCGCGCCATACGAAGCCGCGCCGAGCACTTCGGGCACCTCGGGTTCGCGCAAAAAGACGCGCGACATCGCGAGCCCCTACCGTCTCAAGATGGACACGCGGCCCGACTATCCCATTGGTGCCCATGCGCCCGGTTGCGATTTGACGCAGCTGCTTCATCGCGAGCCCGATGTGGCGCTCGCCGCGGCCGAGCAGGCCCAGCAGCTGGGGCTTGAGCCGGATTCCGAGGAGCTACGCGATGCGTTGGCGTTTGTCGATGCCCAGCTGTTCGACGTGGTGATGGCCTGTCTGTCCAGCCATCAAAAAGATCGTCCCGAGCCGGCGGCGGTCGAGGCGGCGCTCTCGGCGTTTTGTGACCACTATGCGCAAAATGTCGGTCGTTCGCTCCGCGGCGAGCCGCTCACGCCGTGCCCCATGGATGCGTCTGGCCGCGCGGTTCGTCGCGCGCTGATGGTCGGCGCGACGGTCGTCTGTGGCGTGGTTTGGGCTGTGGTCGTGGTTTCGGCCGCGCTGCTGGCGTCGGGCGCTCGCGTGACGGCGACTTTGGGATCGCTCGTGTGGTCTGGGTCGCTACCGGGTATTATTGCCGCACTGGCGTTGGCGCTGCCAGGCATAGCCGGCGTTGTCGCGGGGGCACTTGCGCGCAATCGGCGCTCGGGCTTCCTGCAGGGTGTGCTTGCGCTTTCTGCCTGCGAGGTTCCGGTGCTGGTTGTGGCTGCATGTAGCGTATTTTCCCAACGCGCCGTGATGGGCGGCCTTGTTGCCGCTCTGGTTGCAACCTATACGCTTACGTGGTTTTTACTTGCGATGGGCTTTGCCTTTGAGCTTCCCGTTTCGGCACCGCGGCGCACAAAAGCCCAGATGGCGACTCCGCTTGCCGGTGGAGCCGCAGCTGCCCGTACTTTTGGCGGACCTGTCGAAGTATCGTCCGATTCTATTTCTACGACCAAGGAGGCCTAGGTCATGGCATCTCAAGTTGAGCTCACCCCATGCGGGGCCATGTTTGACATCTTTAAGCGCGCGGCGCATCTGAGCCATATCGAGCTGTGCGGCTTGGTGCTTTCGTCCCGTCCGCTCGCCGACGGCCGCAGCCCGCAGAGCCGAGCCGCCGATCGCTCTTGGGTTTCCCGCTTTATCGTTCGCGCACCGGTCGGCACGCTTCAGCAGCGCTACTTTGCCGAATACGGTACCTCGGCTGCGCGTATTATGTCGCAACTGGCCCTGCGCCAGCGCAATCCCATGGACTCCACGGCTGTGATCAATATGGTGTGCGGTCCTGCAGGTGAACCGATGGTACGCGCGCTCGAAGAGTGCCACCAGGACACGAATCTCTATCGCAACGCGCTCGATCGCCTGTCCCAGGCGGCGGAACTCATGCCCGCCGAGCGCGCCGAGGCCGTGCTGGTGCTGTTTGTCGCCGTCGGTTGTTCGGCGGATGTGCGGTCCTCGGTGAACTATGCCATCGACTACGCGCACGCGACCTGTGGCGGAGGCACATCCACGCCTCGTTCGCTTGGCATGTCGATGACCGCGGGCGAACGCGAACCCGCCCCGGCGCACCCCTTGGGCTTGCTGCGCATACAAAACAGTTTTGTCGTGAGCGCCCCGCGCTGGATTCAGCCGAGTGAGCAGGGTGTTGAGATTGGCGCGCTGGCCACTGGTGAGGGCGATATTACCGACGTCGGCGACGATGTCTCGGCCCGCCATGCCCATATCTGGTGCGATGCTCAAAATATCTGGCACGTCGAGGACTTGTCGTCCACCAACGGAACCGTGGTGGTAAACGGGGCCACGCGCGTCTGCATTCAGGTCGAGCCCGGCCGTTCCGCCCAACTCAATCCCGGC
Organism: uncultured Collinsella sp.; assembly: GCA_900547835.1. GTDB lineage: Bacteria > Actinomycetota > Coriobacteriia > Coriobacteriales > Coriobacteriaceae > Collinsella. The sequence goes on along the minus strand of URIJ01000003.1, from coordinate 14,240 downwards.
GACGAGCTCAAGCTCGGCGAATCCACTACCTACGCCATCCTCTTCGGTGCCCTCTAGCCGGCAGATAGGGACGTTTCTTTTCTGCCGGCACTTGGGGACACTCCTCGGCGCGCCAGAGCCAGTCGCCCGGGGATGGAGGGGCCATTTTGGCCCTTGGCGGTCAGTCGGGGCGAAACTAGAAGATCTTTCCGATTCGCGGCTGTTCATGCTTGTAGAGCATCTAAAACAATAGGATGTTATTCTGGAATATGCCGGGTGCGTGAACTTGCCTGTCTTAGCCTTAATAAGGTATAGGGGAGTTTGGCTCAGGGGTTCCGTCTTGTTCTTCAGTGCAGTATTGTGGGACAGATTTGCTGAGATTGGCGCCTTACACCGCAGAGCGCACGGAAGGCTCTCGATTTGTGTTCTGGCCCCAGAATACAGGGCCTGATACTTACCAACTGTGGCATGGATGTAACATCTGTAGAAATCAACCCTTTTGTTGTCGACCTTTGTAAGAAAAACACTGCCATCAACTCTTTGGATGACGAAACTAGGGTGCTTGAGGGGAGCCTTTACTCCCCTCTGAGAGATGACTCATGTTTTTCGCTTGTCGTTGTGAATCCTCCGTTACTGCCGATTCCGGATGAGATTCCTTATCCCTTCGTTTGAGATGGAGGACAATCGGGTCTGGATAAAACACTTCGTATTCTTAAGGGTGGCGATACGCATTTAGAGAAAAACGGTAAATACTGCTAATAGGGGTGACGACGATGGTGCAGGGGCGACCCGCGATGCTCTCATCAATACGTCGGATACTTGGGAAATCAGGTCTAGATGCATGTATGATGATGCTGTGTGGCTATTCAATTAATCCGCGTTCCGAATGGGTGCAGGGTATAGCTGCGACATCGTATGCTTTTGACCCGGCGCGATACTCAGATATTTCTGAGGCGGTTGACGAAGTTTATACGCACTATGCCGCGCAAGGCGTTTCGGAAGTTTGCACATCTACGTTACGGGCTTAGGTTTCTTCAAGCGAGCAGGCCGGTTGCGTTATTTCGAGCGATTTTTCTAGTCTAGACGACAAAAGGCAAAGGATTTGATGGGTATAAAACGCGGACGTTTGTGGGCGGATGCTCAAATCTATTGTGGCAATCGGGCGGTTGAAAAAGATATTTCAACCGCCCGATTGCCAGGTTCGTCGGAGGAGATGTCCGATTCCGACTCTCTTGTAGGAAGAGCTTGAGATCGTATTGGCCCAAGGCAATCTTAAAGCAGTCTCATTGGCAAATCTTCGCTCCTGTTGTGTTGAGGTGTAAGGTATCAGTGATTGATGTTTTGTGGCGGGTAGATTGGGGCCTTCCTTGATTCGATGCGTTCTCTCGAGGTTCATCAGAGCAAAAGGGGCTTTCGTCTTCATTGCTATCACGGTGATTGGAACCGCTCTCTCCTATGCCATGCCATACGTGAACGGGAAATTCTTAGATTTTCTTCTCGGTAACCGCAGCGAAAGAGACGCCGTACTCTTCGCGCTCCTGGTTGCGTCAATAGGAGTTTTCTCCACCCTCTTTACTTATTTTGCAGGAACACTTTCCATTCGCATAACCACGAGACTTTCCTTTGATCTTCTCAGGGAGGCCGTCTTGCGTTTTGAAAGAGACGATTACTTGGTGAGTCGGACCATCGATCCAGCCTATACAACGCAACGGATTATTTCCGACTCCAGCGTGGTCTCATCCTTCGTTTTGGCGAATTTTATCAGTGCGCCGCTGTCCATTGTAGCCATTCCCATCGTATTGCTTATCATATGGTCAATTGATTCAACTCTCGCGGTGTTTTCCATCATTCTCCTCATCGTGTATTTCTGTGTAATTACTGGGTTGAGGAAACTTTTGTATAGGGTCACGTATGAGAAGAAAGAGGCGGACAGCGCCTTTTACGCCGCAATTGCATCGCAGCTTAATCAGATTCTCAACATTCAACTGACATCTTCGTACGGCAAGAGCGAACAAGCGCTCGACGCTGGGTTTAAGAGCTATTTTCCCAAAGTTTTGCGCTCCGGAAAGCTATCATATTCTCTGACATCGCTCGATGGTCTTTTCGCAGCGTTGTTTCAAGCGGTGATACTTGTTGTTTCCGGAGTACGAATCATTAACGGAACTATGTCAATAGGCGAGTACACTATCATCGGTACATACTTCGCGGTTCTCTTTAAGACTTTGAAAAGTATGATGTCATTGTTCAAATCCTATCAAGATGCCAAAGCATCATGGGATAGGACGGCTATCGCGACGAGAGAAAAGGAGAGATCGGGGTGGAATCGGACCGATTTAGCTAAACTCGATGAAATAAATGACATTTCGGTATCTGATTTGGAATTCTCGGTTGCCCTTCCAGACGGATCTGTCCGAGAGGTCCTCGGCGGGTTTTCTTTCAAGTTTTCCGGTCCTGGTACATATTGCATAGTTGGGGAAAACGGAAGAGGCAAGACGTCACTTCTTTACTTGATGCTCGGGCTATACTCATCGAAAGGCAAAGTAAAATACAACGGCGTGCCAATCGAAGAATGCGACTTGGATTACATACGTGCGAGAGAGATATCGTGCTGCCCACAGTCGTGCTTCGCGCCGGACGAAACGGTGAAAGAGCTGTTAGAGTATTTCGACACGCCCTTTTCTTCCTATCACCGGGGTGTAGATGGCCTACTTTCGCTGGAAAACAGCGTGAAGGAGTTGCTCGGGAAACGTTGCTCCGCGCTTTCGGGCGGTGAGCTGCGCCGAGTGTACTTATGGTCGGCGATTTCACGCAAGTCGTCAGTTTTGGTACTCGACGAGCCCACGACTGGGTTAGACGCTGTAAGCCGCGCCGAGCTTGCGGCCTATGTTAAGCGCAACAAGCAAAGCCAGCTGATCATCGTTGTCTCTCACGATGACGAGATGGTCGGCGCGGTAGAAGGGGTAGTGGATTTAGGCAGCATGTACCAGGGTAAATGATGACAAGTGTAGTGCTACCCAACTGGCAGAGATAACAAAAAGGCGATGCAGATGCACGTAGCATTCAGGCGGTTCGGACTCGGTGCCTTCACGCCATCGCAACGCTTTCAGATATGGTTCTCGTTCTCTTACTAAAGGAGACTTTAGTCTACGTCATCTTGTCGAGACAGAGGTGAAGCGAAGTGTTGTCGCGACGTATCTTATTCCAGGTGGCTCAGTATCAGCGTGAGAATCGCACCAAAGTGTACTTACGATTCTCGTGTCCCACGGACAACATGGGCTGAGCATTGAGGTTCCACCCTTTGCTGCAACTACACGGGGTTGGACGGCAATGAATATGCCGGGCCGCATACCACGCGCAGCGGGGGTCCATGTCCCAGTATGTTGCCTACAGCAGCCTCGATGTCCACGCACACATCATCTCTGCCTTCGCGTTCAATCCATTTGCCGGAGAGTGCGAGGGTTGCCAGGCCGTAGAATTCGAGCCGAACAAATGAAATGCGGTATCAGCGCATAGGATTAAACTGACGATTGCTTTGCACTGAGAATACGCTTGGAAAGCCGCTATGGGTGGCGGCCCGGGTTAAATAGAGAAGCCCGTCCGATCACTTTCATGTGGCGAACGGTCGGGCTTCTTATTCCACTTGCCAATGCTCGGCTCATATTGGAAGAAAGCTACGCTAATGTTTGCGTGACACTCCTATTTTCTCCGAAGAAAGAGTCGGATAATGAAGAATAGAATTAAAAAAGGTGCCAGATATAACGCAAGTATAAAGGCTAATCCAACGAGACCTTGCAATAATGGCATAACTCCTCCCAGACACGAGATTTTGGTATTTGTTCCCATCTTATTCTGAATTGGACCAAATAGTTCCTAGCCACAAAACTACTCGTCAACTGGATCGCACCAATCTGCTGGCAAAACACAGCTTGATTCTTTATCGACATAGCACCAATCCGCAACAGGGCACTCGGCGATGTCGTAAAAATTGCATATATCAACTCCAAGACAACAAGGCTCAACGGGAGGATGTTCATTTGAACCAACAGGATGGATATGCTTCATAACAGCTCCTCACCTTAATCCAATTAGAGACTACGTTTGATCAATGCCACAGTGATCTACAACGCAGATGCTGCCGCCATCCATGTCATAGTCGCAGTAATCGTATGCACCACAGCCATCTGCTTTATCATAAACAGTACAGATGTCAGTAATGCCCAAGAGGCAGTCAAAAGACATCGGCTTCACGCCTGCCTCGCCGCCACTTCCTGGATTAATCGGATGAATATGCTTCACGACTACCTCCCTTTGAGTGCAGAAAAACCTCAATATTGTGTATAACAAACCAAGATGTCTAGTTCACCATATTTCTAGAATGGTTTCGGCGAATGTAGCAATAAGCTTCGCAGACGGTAATCAGAAGAACGAACACCTCCACAATGGTGACAGCAATGCGCTGAACCGCTTATTCCGATACAGTAGCTTCTCGTTGATTTTTCTCCTGCGAAGATGAGTGGCGGGAAATAAGGTCAAAAGCCATCTCGTAGCACATTTTTCTATATTCACATGATGCAGGGTGTAGACTCTTGGGCAAGTAGCCGTGCTCGTCTGCAGCCTCCCAGCTACAGCCCCCACCACAGAAAGACCGAGCCCAACAGTCCGTACAGTCAATTCTTTTTTCGACACCCTGACTCCAGTTTTCAATATACCTAGTTTCGTCAATTCCGGTGACGATGTTGCCCATTTTGAATCGCATCATCCCGACAAACCTGTGACAGGGGTATACGTCCCCTTCGGGAGTCACGGAAATAAAACGCCTGCCAGCCCCGCATCCGACAAAGGCGATCCTGTTGCTCATAATCAAATCAACTGCAGTTTTCAATGTTCTAAACAAGGGCTTTTCCCCTTGATCAATCTGTTTGAGATATTGATCCGCCAAATCTATTAGGCCCGCCCTGATTTTGTTTAATGAGTGTTCGTCGAGTTTGATATTCTCATCGAATGAGCTCACGGGCGAGAAGTAAATCCTTCTGAAGCCCATCTCTTTAAACTGAAGATAGTCTTCAACAAGGTTACAGTTATTATTTGTTAAGGTCGCTCTTGCGCCGAAGGGGAACGACTCGGAAAAACGACGAACGTTTTTGTCGATATCGGAGAAAGAGCCGCCTCCCGTCTTGTACGGGCGCGATGCATCGTGCTTGCATCCTGTACCATCGAGACTAATCAGAACAGAAAACCCGTGCTCCTTGAAAGAATTCACAGCAGTGTCATTCAAAAGCGTTCCGTTGGTCGTAATAGAATAGGTAAAGTTTCTATTGGGGTATATTCTTTTTGAATAGTCGACCGTTTTCCATATCAGCGGCTCGTTAATCATGGGTTCCCCACCAAAAAAGACGATCGCAAGCGTTTCGTTTTCCGATGAACTTGCGACGAGGTAGTCGACCGCCTTGAAGGCTATCTCGTCTGTCATCAGCAGAGGAGACGTTCCATAATCTCCTTTACCGGCAAAACAGTAACTACAACCAAGGTTGCATGCATGTGAAACGTGGAGTTCGATGGATCTAAGTTTTCGAGGCGTGTCTTTTGTTAAGAAAGTCCGCTCAGACAATCGTTGATACTCATCAATGTCGTCTTCAAGTTCTGCTATGGTCGTTTGGTCGTAGCCTTTCGCAGCAAGTGACTTTGTTAGCAACTTCGAGTTGACCGTTCTTCCCGATGCTTCAAATATGCGAAGCGCATCTTCTGATGCTTGGTCAACCTGAAAGCAATTGCGAGTGACCTCATCGAAGCAGTAACGACGATCACTTACTGAGAAAAAATGCATACGTTCCTCAATTTCATGCTGGACTGGCACTAACCTTGTTTATTGTTGCGCAGCTATAAAAAACCACCAGCGGGGATTCGGTGTGCGGCCCAATCGGACTCCCAAAAGGTTCTATTTGAGACTGGCAAGCTTTGTGTTGTTGGCACTTCGACAGCGCTCTTTATTCCAACATGGAGCCTCGCAGTTTGAGTCGACTTGCCTCTGGAAGGTCCGATCTTAACTTGATTTAGGATGAAAACAGATTACAGGCGCGCTCCTCTAGAAAGAAAGGAAACCAATCGCCGCCTTTCACCAGGAAAGTTTTTATAGCCCACCTCGAGCAAAATGAAAGATGCGAGAGCGATTGGGGAACAACGCGAATCTCCCCTTTTGGGTGGGAGCGAGCCTTCAGCCACCGGCGAACGACTCGCCCTGGTCAGAATCTGGAAGTGGTGCCGGGCCGCTTGGGCCTCCCCGGTGACTTCGTGGGGCTTACCTGCCTGACGTCGAGGAGTACATCCGCAAGATTCGTTCCCTATGCCGTTTGCTCTCACGCCCGCCTTAGTTCCAAGTCGGGCGAGCCGCCGCGCTCATGCGACCCGTGGCGGCGACACGTCGACGCCGCGCTCGCTGAGCACATCTTCGGTCGCGGGCGAGCACGAGGTCGCGCCGGCGCATCCGCTGGGACTGCTGTGCGTGCAAAACGGCTACGTGGTGAGCGTCCCGCGCTGGATTCAGCCGAGTGAGGAAGGCGTTGAGATCGGCGCGCTGGCAACGGGGGAGGGCGGCATCACCGACGACGTCTCGGCCCGCCATGCCCATATCTGGTGCGACGAGTCTGGCGCATGGTTTGTCGAGGACCTGTCGTCCACTAACGGCACCGTGGTGGTAAACGGGGCCACGAGTGTGTGTATTCAAGTAGAGCCCGGCCGCTCCGCCCGGCTCAGCCCCGGTGACGAGCTCAAACTCGGCGAATCCACCACCTACGCCATCCTGCTCGGCGCCCTCTAGCCGGCAGTTAGGGACGTTCCTTTCCTGCCGGTACTTGGGGACACTCCTTGGCGCGTCAGAGCCAGTCGTCCGGGGATGGAGGGACCATTCTGGCCTTTGGCGGTCACCCGAGGTAAACCTTTACCGCCCGCCTATATTTGTCGAAATTACACTTAACGGCGGGGTACAATAAACCCGCATGCGGATTTCCGTTGCGGGCGCTTCCCATCGCCGGGGCGTGCCCGGGAGCATCCGGCATGCGGCCTTTGCGGCGCTCGGTCATGTGCAAGACGGGCGGTCGGGTCTGTGGGGCGCATCAGCTGTCCCTCGCCTCGGCATGTCTTCTCTCCACGCCACGTACCTGCTGCTGAGCCTGCCTGCCAGATGATTGGAAGCAACAGCGTAAATCCCATCACGCCAACATCCCGGCGATCGCCGGGGCCTGTATACCTATATGAGAGGAGAGGGGTATATGGCGCGTAAGTTTAAGTCTATGGACGGCAACGAGGCGGCCGCATATGTTTCGTATGCGTACACCGAGGTAGCGGGAATCTATCCCATTACGCCGTCCAGCCCGATGGCCGACCATGTCGACCAGTGGGCGGCCCAGGGTCGCAAGAACATCTTCGGCACCCCGGTCAAGGTCGTCGAGATGGAGTCCGAGGCAGGTGCAGCCGGTACCGTTCACGGTTCGCTGGGCGCCGGTGCTCTGACCACCACCTACACGGCTTCTCAGGGTCTGCTCCTGATGATCCCGAACATGTACAAGATCGCGGGCGAGCAGCTCCCGGGCGTCTTCCACGTCTCCGCGCGTTGCGTCGCTTCCCACGCCCTGAACATTTTTGGCGATCACTCCGACGTCATGGCTTGTCGTCAGACCGGCTTCGCCATGCTCGCCGAGGGCAACGTCCAGGAGGTCATGGACCTCTCGCCGGTGGCTCACCTTGCCGCCATCGAGGGTAAGACCCCGTTCCTTAACTTCTTCGACGGCTTCCGCACCAGCCACGAGATCCAGAAGGTCGCCATGTGGGACTACAAGGATCTGGCCGAGATGTGCGACATGGACGCCGTCCAGGCTTTCCGCGATCACGCGCTCAACCCTGAGCACCCGCACACCCGCGGCAGCCACGAGAACGGCGATATCTTCTTCCAGAACCGTGAGGCCTGCAACAAGGTCTACGACGAGCTTCCCGCCGTCGTCGAGGGCTACATGAAGAAGATCAACGAGAAGCTCGGCACCGATTACGGCCTGTTCAACTACTGCGGCGCTCCCGATGCCGATCGCGTCGTCGTGTGCATGGGCTCCTTCTGCGACGTGCTCGAGGAAGTCATCGACTACCTCAACGCTCACGGCGAGAAGGTCGGCCTGGTCAAGGTTCGTCTGTTCCGTCCGTTCTCCATCAAGCACTTCGTCGACGTTCTCCCCGAGACCGTCAAAAAGATCGCCGTCATGGACCGTACCAAGGAGCCGGGTTCCATCGGCGAGCCGCTCTACCAGGACGTCGTCTCCGCTCTCTACGAGGCCGGCAAGACGGGCATCAAGGTCGTCGGCGGCCGTTATGGCCTGGGCAGCAAGGACACGCCTCCCGCGTCCGCGTTCGCTGTCTTCGAGGAGCTCAAGAAGGACGAGCCCAAGCGCGAGTTCACCATCGGCATTGTCGATGACGTGACCAACCTGAGCCTGCCCGAGGCCGAGGATGCGCCCAACACCGCAGCCCCCGGCACCATCGAGTGCAAGTTCTGGGGTCTGGGTGGCGACGGTACCGTCGGCGCCAACAAGAACTCGATCAAGATCATCGGCGACCACACCGACAAGTACGTCCAGGCCTACTTCCAGTACGACTCCAAGAAGACCGGCGGCGTCACCGTCTCGCACCTGCGTTTTGGTGATTCCCCGATCCGTTCGCCGTACTACGTGACCAAGGCCGACTTTGTCGCCTGCCATAACCCCAGCTACATCGTTAAGGGCTTCAAGATGGTCCGCGACGTCAAGCCGGGCGGCACCTTCCTGGTCAACTGCCAGTGGAGCGACGAGGAGTTCGCCGAGCACATGCCCGCCGTGGCCAAGCGCTACATCGCGAACAACAACGTCAACGTCTACCTGATCGACGCTATCGACCTGGCCGCTAAGGTCGGCATGGGCAAGCGCACCAACACGGTGCTCCAGTCCGCCTTCTTCGCGCTGGCCAAGGTCCTGCCCGCCGAGGACGCCCTGCAGTACATGAAGGACGCGGCTACCAAGTCCTACATGAAGAAGGGCCAGGCCATCGTCGACGCCAACCACAAGGCCATCGATGCCGGCGCTACCGCCTTCCGTAAGTTCGAGGTTCCGGCCGACTGGGCAACTGCCGAGGATGCCGCTCCCGTCGAGCTCTCCGAGGAGACCAAGTCCGCCATTGCCCAGCAGGTCAAGAACCTGCTCGAGCCCATCGATCGCATGGATGGCGACAGCCTGCCCGTTTCCGCCTTCGTCGGTTGCGCCGACGGCCAGTTTGAGCTGGGCGCCTCCGCATACGAGAAGCGCGGCGTCGCCGTGGTCGTTCCCCACTGGGACGAGACCAAGTGCATCCAGTGCAACCAGTGCGCCTACGTGTGCCCGCATGCCACCATCCGTCCGTTCGCGATGACCGAGGACGAGGCTGCCGCCGCGCCCGAGGCTACCCGCACGCTCGACGCCATGGGCCCCAAGGCCAAGGGCATGAAGTTCACCATGGCTGTGTCCCCGCTCGACTGCATGGGTTGCACCAACTGCGTCAAGGTCTGCCCCAAGGGTGCTCTCGAGATGGTTCCCACCGAGCAGGAGATGGACCAGCAGCCCGTTTGGGACTACATGGTCGAGAACGTCTCCGAGAAGAAGGAGCTCATCGCGGCCAACGTCAAGGGCAGCCAGTTTAAGCAGCCCTACCTGGAGTTCTCCGGCTCCTGCGCCGGCTGCGCCGAGACCGCCTATGCACGTCTGGTGACCCAGGTCGCCGGCGACCGCATGTTCATTTCCAACGCCACCGGCTGCTCCTCCATTTGGGGTAACCCCGCTGCCACCGCTCCTTACTGCAAGGACAAGGACGGTCACGGCCCGGCGTGGAACAACTCCCTGTTCGAGGACAATGCCGAGCACGGTCTGGGCATGGCCGTTGGCTATGAGGCCGTTCAGCACAAGCTGATCGCCGCTACCCAGGACATCATCGCTGCCGATGGTCCATCCGACGAGCTCAAGGCCGCCGGCCAGGCTTGGATCGACTCCGTCAACGACGCCGAGGCCTCCAAGACCGCTGCCGCTGCCTACGTTGCCGAGCTCGAGAAGTGCGGCTGCGACGCTTCCAAGGCGATCCTCGCCGACAAGGCTTACCTCACCAAGAAGTCCTTCTGGATCTTCGGCGGCGACGGCTGGGCCTACGACATCGGCTTCGGTGGCCTGGACCACGTCCTGGCTTCCGGCCACAACGTCAACGTCTTCGTCTTCGACACCGAGGTCTACTCCAACACCGGCGGTCAGGCCTCCAAGGCCTCGAACCTGGGCCAGGTCGCTCAGTTCGCCGCTGCCGGTAAGGTGACCAAGAAGAAGTCTCTGGCCGAGATTGCCATGAGCTACGGCTACGTCTACGTGGCGCAGGTCGCCATGGGCGCCAACCCGGCTCAGACCCTCAAGGCCATTCACGAGGCCGAGGCCTACGACGGCCCGTCCCTCATCATCGGCTACAGCCCCTGCGAGATGCACTCCATCAAGAAGGGCGGCATGCAGAACTGCCAGGCCGAGATGAAGAAGGCTGTCGAGTGCGGTTACTGGAACCTCTTCCGCTTCAACCCCGAGGCTGCTGCCGGCAAGAAGTTCTCGCTCGATTCCAAGGAGCCCGCGGGCGGTTATCAGGAGTTCCTGATGAACGAGGCCCGTTACGCTTCGCTGACGCGTTCCTTCCCCGAGCGCGCCGAGGAGCTCTTCAAGGAGAACGAGCAGGCCGCTATGGACCGCTATGCTCACCTGCTGAAGCTCAAGACGGTGTACAACGAGGCCTAGGTCTCTCACCGCAGGATCTGAGGGCTGACCTTCGCGGACGTCCTCGGACATGAAAGAACCCCCGCTGCGCACTACGTGCGGCGGGGGTTCTTTCGTCCTGCGGAGTGTCCGCGAAGGTCAGCCCTCAGATCCTGCTACGACTACGTCCTTGGATTGTGTGGCTGAATGAAGGACGTGGTTGGTGGGGCCTTTTGTCCCGGTCGCTGTTTCGCGGCTTTGCCGCGAAACCTCGCGCCACTTTGGGGATGGATGGGGGCGTGGTTGTTGCGGCTTCTTATCCCTTTGCTTTTTCGCGCCTTTGGCGCGAAACGCGCAGCGCCTTGGGAAATGCATTGATGTGTGGACGGGGCTGGATTGCGGATTCAATTGGCTAGAGAGATATGGGTGCGAACGAGAAATCGTTATTGGGGTCATCCTTTTCCATAAACTCATCGAGACAAAACGTCATGTAGATTGGAACGTACAGAACCTTGCCCTCTTTGCTGAGATTCTCGTGGCTTAGTACAACGGCCTCGGGAATTTTGTACTCGCCCACACTCATCAGACGATCGAGGGCCGCGTGCGCTCGAACTTTCTTGCCCGATTTGACCTCGATTGGGACAACATGCCCGTGGGCGCCTTCGATCACAAAGTCAACTTCACCGACCTCACGCGTTTGGTAGTACCATGCATCCGCCCCAAGGGCAACGAGTTCCTGCGCGACCACGTTCTCATAGAGACCACCAAGGTTGGGAGTTTTCATATCAAGATAGACAGCGCGTGCAGTGCTGCCGGGGTATCGCGATGCGAGCATGCCTGTATCAGACTCGTATAGTTTGAAGGCTGTCGTTTTCTCCGTCCTCTTGAGAGGACTCCGTGGCTCCGTCACCCTGGCGACCATCAATCCAACACCTGCGTTAACAAGCCACAGGAAATCCTGTTCATATTTTTTAAGGCGAGCTCCCTCACCCAGAGACGAAACAACAAAGCGATGAGACTCCGCCTCAAGCTGAACGGGAATTTGCTCAAAAATCGACCGAACGTTAAACGCTCGAGTCGATGCATATTTTGAGATATCGCTTTTGTACTGATCGACCAGCTGGGTTTGAAGCTCACGTGTTCTCACGAGCGAATAACCCGAATCAATATAGTTCTGAACGACCTCCGGCATACCGCCGCAAACGATATAAGCTCTATAGTTCTTGAGCATCGCCTCATGAATATAGTTTTCGACGGGACGTCTCTCGACAAGGCAGCTGCGAATGTCTGCAAGCACATTCTCGCTGACGCTGTTTGCCCAACAAAACTCTTCAAAATCCATCGGGCGCATAACAATGTGCTCTACATACCCCACCGGAAAAGAAGAGATCCCCTTAAACTCAGTCCCAAGCATAGACCCCGAGAAGACATAGCTAAAGCGCCCATCCTCGACCAACGCCTTCATGAGTGTAACGATCTGCGGATACTCCTGAATCTCATCGACAAAGACAAGCGTATCGCCCTCAACAAGCGGCGCATCCGCAAGAAGGGCTACGCGGTTGATAAAGTCAACGGAGTTCTTTGCGCCAACAAGTGCATTCCTTGCTTCGACATCGAGTAGTAAATTGACCTCAAAATACGACGCGTAGTTGCTTTTTCCAAACGCGCGAATCGCATAGCTCTTGCCAATCTGACGCGCACCAGTAACGAGTAATGCCTTATTGGAGTTATTCTTCCAGCTCAAAAGCTTATCAGTGACCTTACGGCGTAGCATTAAACCTCCAAATGACAAAAATTGACAGATAGAATCGCCTAAAATCATACAAAAATTGGCAGATAATAATGTCGAAAATATACAAAAATTGGGAGATAGCAAAGGTTCGAATAGGCCTCAAAGCCACTGAAACAGTGCTCTACTTTGCGAAGGGGCTGGGGACGCTGTTGGGTGCGTCTCCAGCCCTCTGATTCTTACTTTGGATCTCGATGGTGGGGTGTTGTCGGTGCTGCTTGCTTGGTTACCTTGTCTCGCCGCTCTCTGTGCGTAGGCGGTAGCCGTGGACGAGGTCGCTAATAGCCGGCCAGGGAATCTGGCGGTCGACCCAAAATTGGAGCTGGACCAGATAGCGCTCGGTGGCGCGGGTGAGGGCCGCGAACTGTTCGTGAGTCTCAACCTGGGCGTAGAGGTCGCGGCTGTGGGCGAGGATTGCCGTGGTGTCATCCATTTTGCCGGTGACGTCGAAGGCGCCCGAGAACCAGTCGCACAGGCGTGCGGCACTGTTTTTGATCGTTGCGAGGTCGGCGGTGCCGTCGTTGGCGTTTTCGTTGGCCTGGGCTCGCAGGAGGGAGAGGGCGTCGGCGGCGTTCATGCAGTAACCGACGGTGAAGTTCCAGACGGCGAATTCGCGGCCGGTGTCGAGCTTGCGGCGGCGCATCAGGTCGATGTCACGCGGTTCCTCGAGCATCATTTGATCGGCGAGGGCCTCAAGTGCAGTGGTGTACTCGGCAAGGTCGAGTGTGAGCAGATCGTTGATATCCATCATCTTTAGGCCTCCGTTTCGATCTCGACGATTTCGTTTTTAATGTACATGCCCTGGTTGTCCCAGACATTGCGGCAGGCGGCGGCAAAACGCTCGCGGTCGGCTTCGCAGATGCGGGCGAACATGTTGCAGGTGCCAAAGGGCTCGCACACGTCAAAGAAGATGCAGATTGACGACCATCCGCCATACCAGCTCACGGCGCCCGCTGGCTCGTGAAAGACGGGGTTCTCGATGTGCTCGTAATTGGCGATGGGGCCCGAGACAGGATAGGTTACCTCGGCATCGCAGACCTTGGCCGAAAAGATACGTGACTCGACCGGACAGGACGATTCGAACAGCTTGCATGCCTCGGGAGCCTTGTCCCAGAGCATGTCGGCGAGAAACGTCTCGCCATTCAGCGTGATCTTGAGCATTTTTGTCATAGTAAGGACCTCCTCAATCCGTCGCTCAAGGGGTTCGCTGGCGGATAAGGAGAAGGCAGCAGCGGGGTCGCCGAACCCAAACTTCACGGCAGATCTCTGTCGCCCCAGCCCGCGCTGTTCTTCGCTAAAGTACCATGCAGCAATTGCGCGCGCAATATCAGTTTTTGATTTTCTGGAAGCGGCAATCGACGAGACGGCTCGCCGGCTGCCGGCCGACGCGCGGCAAAGGCACTCGTCTATTCCTTAAGTTGGATGAAAAACGCCATGTTATTGCAGGGCTGCATACTCGTCCAATAAGTGCATAGAATCTCGTATAGTGCGAGTAAGATATTACGCTGTCTGTTTTATGTTTAGCAAAGATACACTTTGCATAATCTGGTCTAATCCCTGCTCTATTAAAATAAAGTTGCACGTAAATGACGTAGATATGCTTGAGCTGGGTTTCTTTACGCTGAGCGGGTAAAAGCGACCGTTCACCGTTCAACTATTTTCAAAATGAATAAAATGAGCGATAAAGAGAATATAAACCTTAATAAACT
>URIJ01000002.1 GCA_900547835.1 uncultured Collinsella sp. | reverse complement strand
GATATCGCCTGGTGGCGTCAAAACCGCTATGTCGTTCCACTCATTCATACGACCATGGTTCCCCAAAAGTGCTCGCTCGATGCATACGCATCTGCAACCGCGCAGATTTTGCTCGTCAAACGTCGCGGCCTACGATCGACCCCGTAAAAACTCAAGGGAAACCAGCGCGATGTCATCGTCCAGCGCCGACTCGGTAAAGCGGTCAAGCTCGCCCAAGACCTTACCGCAGATTCCCGATACGCCCTCGCCCGATACCGATAGCAAAAGATCGCGCAGACGCTGTTCGCCAAAGAACGCCCCCGTGCGGTCGCGTGCCTCAATCGTTCCATCGGTATACATAAACAGCATGTCACCAGGAGCGAACGTAAAGGCACCCGTCTCGTAGACCATGCTCTCAAAGGCACCGATCACGCCCGATTGGCACCCAAGGAGCTCCACTTCTCCCCCTCGGGCCCCGCCGCCGCCCAGCGGCATCGACTCTGGCCTGATGACCATGGTCGGAGGATGGCCCGCCGAACAATACGTTGCGCGTCCGGCTTTAAGGTCAATCTTGGCGATAAAGGCCGTCACGAACGTCTCGACCCTCGAAAAGCCCATGAGCATGCTGTTAAGGGAGCGTGCCATGCGGGCCGGGCCAGCGCCCTCCCAGGCATATGCTGTCAGGGCCGTCTTGACGAGCGCGGACATCGATGCGGCCTCAATGCCTTTGCCAGACACATCGCCCAGAATCATGACGGCGCAATCGTCGGGAAGACGGATGAGCGTATAGAAATCGCCGCCGACCAACGCCGAGTTCGTGGCCGACAGGTACACCGAATCGGTTGCGATACCCGGAACATCCCCTAGGGAATTTCTCATGCCGATCTGGAGCGTCTGAGCGATATGGCGCTCCTCGCGCTTTTGAGATTCGCCTTCGTAGATCAGTTCAAAGTCATGCGCCAAGTGCACCAAGTAGTCATATTCAAGGTCATCAATCGGCTCTTGGCTACCATCACGAAGCAGCAGCGCACGCGTCGTCGGCCCCTTCGCAACAGAAGCAGGAACGATTGCGTCGTTACTGTGCTTGCCATCGCCCTCAGGGCGTGGGCGCCCCGCCTCGATGCCAGCGTCGACGTAGAGACCCTGGCAAGGCAGGCCATGCGCTCTAAGCCAGCCTCCCATAGGCATCGATTCGTCAACGCGAGTTATACGGACGTGTTTAAGGTCCTCGGCACTCGTGCCGCCCAAAACAGATGCCTCAAAGCCATCAGGGGCAGCCCCCAGACGTGCCGCTGGCGCCGTCGTGGAAAAGAAAAGCTTCTCGGGATCGTCCGGCAAAGCAACGCGACTGCCGCCTTCAAAATCTATGACGTAGGAATCCAGACTGGCGTCATACTCAACAGGGCAAAAATGGCAGTTGAGCATATTGCAGATCTCGGACGACACCGCCTGGGTAGCCGCGGCGGAATCGTCTAGAAAGGTAAACAACTCATCACGTAAGACATTGAGCGAGCGGCCAAGCTCGGCCGTGCGACGAGAGCGAAGGCTCGATGCCATGCCGACCAGCTGGATAGACAGGTAATCGCAAATGACCTCGAGCACATTAACGTCATAGGCGAGCGGTGCCTGGGGGCGTTTCCAACCAACTTCCAGCACGCCAAGGATCTGCGTACCGTAAAAAACGGGAAGACAGATTTCACTGCGGTACGGAGGCATATCTTGCATGCGCAACAGGTGCTTAGAACGATTATCCAGGTCCATGAACATACCGGAGGCGGCCTTATCGCCCTCAAGGTCCTGTTGAATCGACAAGCGACAGGCACGCGACTCGCGAAGAACATACGTCGGAATGCCAGCGCCATACGGCAAAAACTCGGGCAGGTAGCTGTCGTACAGCTCCTTGGAAACACCGCGTAGCTTAAAACCGCCGCTCTCAGAAAAATAGATAGCGGCACCCGAAGCATCGAGCGTTCCTACAAGCTGGTTCAAAACAGTATCAAGCAGGCTGGGTAACTCATCGGAGCCCACAGTGCTCATAATGACCGAGAGCGTGCCAGAGAGACGCTTGTTCGCCACTCTAAGCTCCGATAACGCACGCTTGAGTTGCCGGTCGTGAGAATACTGTTCCTCGATACTGTGAAGCGCCACTAGGACACGTGGTGCGCGGCGCCCAAAGATGCGTGGAGGCGTTACGGAGCCCGCACGAACCAAGACGGGGATAAAAGAGCCGTCACTCAGCTTGAGCATCAGTTCGTTCTCGGAGCCATCAGTTTCAAATGGCAGACGATGTTCCGTCGCACGTTCAAAAGCGGACGAGTACAGGACGTCTTTAACATCTCCACCGATGACGTCGGCGCGTTCCTCGCACATCAAACCAAGTAAGCGATTATTCACATGCAGAATGGTTCCGT
The DNA here is from genome assembly GCA_900547835.1 of uncultured Collinsella sp. GTDB lineage: Bacteria > Actinomycetota > Coriobacteriia > Coriobacteriales > Coriobacteriaceae > Collinsella. The sequence goes on along the minus strand of URIJ01000002.1, from coordinate 41,468 downwards.
CGAGCTCGCAGATGATGACAGCATCGCTCGTGATCTCGACTAGTTGGGCAACGTCTGCCCACTCGTTGCGTTCAAGCGTTTCCATCGTGGACCCCACCGTCTATCGGTAACAAAAAAGCCTCCGAAGAGGCTTCTCAAATGCGATGGTGTCGGAGGCGGGACTTGAACCCGCATGACCAAAAAGCGGTCACTAGCACCTCAAGCTAGCGCGTCTGCCAATTCCGCCACTCCGACATGCTATGTTGTTGATTCACGGTTCGTTTTGTTGGACCCGCGCGTTCAACGAGGAAAATAATAACCTATGATTCGAGAACTGTGCAAGCACTTTTTTCAAAAAAGTTTACGAATTTGTAAATGCGCAGGTAGACGGACCTGTTCGGGCAGGAATGAGGTTGCTTTCCAACGCGTCCTCGGGCATGCGGCATTATTTTGATTCGCGCTTCGCGCTACAAAATAATGCCGCCCCCTGCGGAATGCGTTGGAAAGCAACCTCATTCCTGCCCTAGGAGTATGTACTCCGGACACAGTTCTCAAAAATGTTCTGGGGGCTGATGCAAATTTGGTGGCTCGGCAAAGCCGAGCCCTTATATGGGGAGGCCGGAGCCAAAGCTCCGGCCTCACTCAATTTCTTATTAGATAAAGTGAGCGATCGAGGAATCGCACTCCCCCTGCCAAGTTACCGAAGGGCCCGCCCTGGCGTTGCTTTTCAGAACATCCCGCAGGACGCAAGAAACCCCCGCCGCACGAAGTGCGCAGCGGGGGTTTCTTGCATGTCCGAGGACGTTCTGAAAAGTAACACCAGGGCGGGCCCGGACGAGAACAACCGACTACAGGTCGATGTGCGATTCCTTGATCGGGAACGGCTCCGCGAAGTGACAGGCGCAGCAGTGGCCCGAAGCGACTTCCTTAAACTCAGGAAGCTTCTCGGAGCAGATACCCTGCGCGATCGGGCAGCGCGTGTGGAAACGGCAGCCGGTCGGCGGATCCAGCGGCGACGGCGGATCGCCAGCGAGGATGATGCGCTTGCGGGTCTTCTGGATATCTGGATCGGGCACCGGCACGGCAGACAGCAGCGACTGCGTGTACGGATGGTGAGGCTCGCTGTAGAGCGTCTTCCAGTCCGAAACCTCGACCATCTTACCCAGGTACATAACGGCAACGCGATCGGAGATGTGCTGCACGACGGAGAGGTCGTGAGCAATGAAGAGATAAGCAGTACCGAACTTATCCTGAAGCTCCTTCAGCAGGTTCAAAACCTGGGCCTGAATGGAAACGTCCAGTGCAGAGACAGGCTCGTCGCAGATGATCAGCTTGGGCTTCAGAGCGAACGCGCGGGCAATGCCGACACGCTGACGCTGACCGCCGGAGAACTCGTGCGGATAGCGGTTGATGTGCTCGGGGTTCAGACCGACGACGTCCAGCAGCTCGCGGACACGCTCAATACGCTCCTCCTTGGTGCCCACGCCGTGAATGGTCATGGGCTCGGAGACGATCTCGCCGATGGTCATACGAGGGTTGAGCGAAGCATAGGGATCCTGGAAGATGAACTGCATCTCGCGACGCATGTCCTTGATCTCGTGCTTGCTCATCTCGGCAACGTCTTTGCCCTGGAAGAACACTTTGCCTGCCGTCGGCTTGGTCAGGCGCATGATGGTACGGCCCGTGGTGGACTTACCGCAACCAGACTCGCCGACCAGGCCAAAGGTCTCACCCGGATAAATCTCGAACGAAATGTCATTCACAGCAGAGACGACACGCTTGGAGAAGCGCTTGGCGAACATGCCGGACTCAGCGGGGAACTCCTTAGAGAGGTGCTCGACTTTCAGCAACGGAGTACGCTCGTTGGTATCTGCCATTACGCCTCGCCTCCCTTCTTGGAATCCTTGCGCGTACGGGACGTCTCAGGAGCGTTCTTGAGGAACTCGGGGTCACCGGAGTAGTGGCACGCAGAGTAATGACCAGACTCGGTGACAACGCGCTCGGGGCGCTGCTTGCGGCACTTATCGGTCGCATAGGGACAACGAGGCGAGAACACGCAGCCCTCGGGCAGGTTCATGAGCGAAGGCGGGTTGCCGTGAATCGGCGTAAGCGGCTTCTTCTCTTCGATGGCCTGCTCCGGGATGGAGCGGATAAGGCCCCAGGTGTAGGGGTGGCGGCTCTCGTAGAAGATTTCCTCAGCAGTACCGAACTCGACGGGACGGCCTGCGTACATAACCATGATCTTATCGGCCATATCGGCAACGACGCCCAGGTCATGGGTAATCATGATAATGGCGTTGCCGTTCTTCTCCTGCATCTCCTGCATGAGCTCGATAATCTGAGCCTGAATGGTAACGTCCAGAGCCGTCGTGGGCTCGTCGGCAATCAGAATATCGGGATCGCAGGCAAGAGCCATGGCAATCATGACGCGCTGACGCATACCGCCAGAGAACTGGTGCGGATACTCATTGACGCGCTTCTCGGGCTCGGGAATACCAACGAGGTCCAAAAGCTCGGTGGCACGCTTGAGCGCCTCCTGCTTGGAGTAGCCACGGTGCAGACGAAGGCCCTCGCCCACCTGCTTGCCGATCTTATAGACCGGGTTCAAGGAGGTCATAGGATCCTGGAAGATCATCGCGATATCGTTACCGCGAATGTGCTGCATCTCTTCCTCAGTCATTTCGAGGATAGAACGACCGCGATAGCGAACGTCGCCGCCCTCGATCTTTCCCGGAGGCATCGAGATAAGACCCATGATGGTCATGGCGGTCACGGACTTACCGGAGCCGGACTCACCGACGACGCCCAAGGTCTCGCCGCGATCGAGCGTGTAGGAGACACCGTCGACAGCGCGAACAACGCCATCCTCGGTGTGGAAATACATCTTAAGGTCATCGACCTCGAGCAGATGCTGGCCCTCGGGAACCGGCTGGTCCTTCAGGTCCACATAGTTCTTGTTCTTCTTCATCCTTATGCGTCCTTCATCTTGACGTCGAGGGCGTCGCGCAGACCGTCACCCAGCAGGGTGAAGGCGAGCACCGTCGAGAGAATTGCCAGACCGGGCATGATCATCATCCAGGGAGCAGTCAGAAGATACTGCTGACCGTCCTGAATCATGGAGCCCCACGAAGGCGTAGGCGGAATAACGCCCATGCCGAGGAAGGACAGAGCGGACTCGGTCAGAATGGCGCCACCAATGTTCATGGTCGCGTAGACCACGATGGAAGCGACGGAGTTCGGGAAGATGTGACGCACTACGATACGAGCGTCAGATGCACCCATCGCGCGCGCAGCATCAACATAGTCGTTTTCCTTGACCGTCAAGATTGCAGAGCGGAAGACGCGCGCAATCGAAGGCCAGCCGAGAATACCGATGGCGATAAAGACGTTCTGAAGACCACGGCCGATAACGGCGATCATGGCGACAACGAACAGCACGTACGGGAACGCCAGGAAGATGTCCGCACAGCGCATGATGATCGTATCCCAGATGCCGCCGTAGAAACCGGCCAGAGCACCCATGACCAGACCGATCAGCGTGGAGATCGCGGTGGCCATAATTCCGACAGACAGCGAAACGCGCGCACCGTAGATAACGCGGACGAGAATGTCACGACCAAGGGCGTCGGTGCCAAACGGGTGCTCTGCACACGGAGCCAGCAGCGACGTCTCGGCCATGGTGGTCGAGTCGGAAGCCGTCGGAGAACCGAGCCAGGGCTTAGCCCACAGATCTGCGGTCAGGGCAACCACAACGACGATGATGATCCAACAGACACCGATAACGGCGAGCTTGTTCTTACGAAGACGCTTAAAAGCGTCGCCCCACAGCGTGCGGGACTTGGCGGGAGCAGATGCGGCCTTGGTGGCGGTAGCCTGCTCCTGAGACTGAGAATCAGTTTCCTGCATGAGACGTACCTCCCTTAGGCCTTATCCGACGGACCGCCAAGGCGGATGCGCGGGTCGAGGAATGCATAGCTAATGTCGACGAGCAGGTTGATCACCATGACGACGACAACGATGAGCGTAACGCCGCCCATAACGATGGGCCAGTCACGCATGCTAATGGCGCGATAGACCTCATAGCCGATACCGGGCCAGTTAAAGACCGTCTCGGTCAGGATGGCGCCCGAAAGCATGCCACCAAAGTCGACACCAATATAGGTAACGACGGGGATGAGTGCATTCTTAAGCGCATGCTTGACGATGATCGCGCGATTGGAGAGACCCTTGGCCTTTGCCGTACGGATGTAATCCTGGTTCATGACGTCAAGCAGCTGCGAGCGCATAATGCGGGCGGCGTAAGCGGTCGAAACCGAAGCCAGCGTAATGGTCGGAAGCACATAGTGCATCCAATCCTGATACTGAGAGCTGGAACCGCCGGCACCCGAGATCGGCATGGAGATTGCACCGCCCGTGGCGTCCTTGAGGATGACGCCAAAGAACAGCTGCAGCAACATACCGAGCCAGAAGGCCGGGACCGCAACGAGGATCGACGTGGTAAGCGTTACCAAAATATCCCAGAAGGAATACCGCTTTACCGCCGAAATGATACCCGCACCGATACCCATAATTGCCTCGAGCACGATGGCGCACGCGGCAAGTTTGACCGTATACGGATACTTCTGGGCAAAGATTTCCGTAACCGGCAGCTTGCGCTGATACGAATTGCCCAGATCGCCATGAAGCAGGCCGTTCATGTAATACAAGTAACGGTCCACGAGCGACGTTTGAACGGGATCGCCGTTCTCGTCAAGAATCGCGTTGCCGTCCTCGTCCGACTGGACTAGGTGATAGCGGACGCGAAGCTGAAGCTCCACCTCGGGGGACAGAGCCTTGTCTCCACCGATCAGCTTGATCGGATCTCCCGGCACGATATTCTGGAGGGCGAACAGAATCAGCGTAACGCCCAAAAACACCGGGATGAACTGAAGCACACGTTTAACGATGTACTTACCCATACCACTCCCCTATCTAGGGATTAACCTAAATGGGATGCCGATCGCCAGACCGGCATCCCAAAATTACCATCAGCCAGTTTACCCCAGGTTAGGGAGAACTGTATGTTTCCCATGAGGTCTACGTAAATACTTGACCCTCACGGAAGCTGCAAACTCTTAGGCGAGCTCAGCGGTACCCAGCTCGGCATGCTTCTGCGGATCGACATAGAGGTGCTTGATGCGATCGGAGCCGACGATGGTGTGCGTGTAGAACATCACCGGGATGACCGGGCAGTCGGCAGCGACCATTGCGTCGGCCTCCTGCATCTTAGCGACGCGCTCCTCGTCGTCAACAATAGTACGAGCCTCGTCGACCTTGGCGTCGAACTCGGGGTTGTTGTAACCAGAGCGGTTGTCGCCACCGAGGGAGTCGGAGTGGAACAGCGGATACAGGAAGTTGTCCATGATCGGGTAGTCGGCAATCCAACCCAGACGACCGAACTGATAGTTAAAGTTCTGATACTGCTCGAGCAGGGCAGACCACTCGGGGGTATCGGAGACAGCGGTAACGCCAACCTTGGCGAGGTCGCCGATGATGGACTCCATGATCTCCTTGTGACCGCCGTCCTGGTTGTAGGAAAGGGTCACGCTAATGCCACGATCCCCGTTAGCGCCAGCGGGAGCAACCTTGTCGAGGTACTCGTTAGCCTTGTCGACATCGTAGGCGCAGAACTCCCATGCGCCCTCCTTGTAGCCATCGATGCCCGGAGGAACAATGCCGTCGGCAGGGGTACGGGTACCCTTGAAGATGGTCTTGCAGATGGCCTCACGGTTGATGGCCAGGGAGATGCCCCTACGCAGGTCGGCGTTGTTGAACGGCTCGGCCGTGGTGTTGCAGGTCAGATAGTACGTGGAAGGCTCGGCGCCGAGCAGCATGCGCTCGCCGTCATCCATGGTGTAGCCGTCCTTGGACACGCCGCGATCCTTCTTGGCGGCATCGATCTGAGCAACGGGAACGTCGCAGACATCGAGGTTACCGGCCTGGAACTCCTTGTAAGCAGTCTCCATGTCCTTGATGACCTGGAAGTGGATGCCATCGATCTTGGCCTTGTCGCCATAGTAATCGTCGAACTTCTTGAGGTTGATCTCCTGACCATCCTCCCACTTGCCGTCCATCATGAACGGGCCGTTACCGACCGGTGCAAGATAGAAGCTCTTGACATCGGACTCGGCGCACTCGGGAACCGGGGCCAGAGCCGGATGAGAGGCGACGAAGGGGAAGTCAGCGTAAGCGGAAGACAGCTTGACGACGAGGGTCTCATCGTCGGGGCAAGTAACACCGCTGAGCTCGGTAGCGTTACCGGCAAGCAGGTCGTCATAGCCCTCGACCATAGAAAGGTGATAGGAGACCTCGGAAGGGCCGTACTCGGTAGCGATGGCCGACTTGGTGTTGACCAGACGCTCCCAACCGAGCTTGAAGGACTTGGAGGTAACGTCGTCACCGTTGTGGAACTTGGCCTTCTTGATCTTGAAGGTAAACTCGGTGGCGTCGTCGTTGGCCTCAAAGGACTCGCAAGCCAGCGGAACGATCTCGCCCTTCTCGGCGTCATAAGAGGTCAGAGCGTCAAAGAGCTGGTACTCGACCTGAGTGCCCTGGTCCTCCTGGACATTGTAGGGGTCGATGCAGACCGGGTTGTTGATGTAGAAGTTCAGCGTCGAACCGGACTCAGAACCGGAAGCGTCGCCGCCCTTCTTGCCGCATGCGGCAAGAAAAGCCATGGAGCTCGCAGCAAGGGTACCGCCAACAAAGGCGCGACGACCCATAACGGGCTGGTGGAACATAGAATCAGCCATGCCATCCTCCTTATGAGATAGGACAAAGAAATGTTCAGTCGGACACATGTCGAAACAATCCGATCCGAACCATCAAAACGCCGCCCGCTGCTATGGCTGGTTATGCACAACGGACCAACGTTTTGCAATACAGTAGCGCATTTTATGCACGATTTGGGGCTAATTCCGGTTAACGGTCGAGAATTTCTTTAGTTGGGCGAAGTATGTGGGGATATTTTGACTCTGTTACAAATATGTAAACAAAAAGGGTCCCGCACTTGCGGAACCCTTTTCAAGTATTTATGCGGCTCGAGCTTAATAGCCGACGATGCCCTGCGGGAAGAAGAACATGCACAGGACGACGCACACGGCAAAAACAACGGCCATAATTACCGTCAGGCGGTCGAGGTTCTGCTCCATGACGCCCGTGGCAGAGCTGGAGTTATACAGCGAGCTAGCGATCATATCCGAAACGCCAGTGCCCTTACCGGAATGCATCAGGACGAGAATCGTCAGCGCCACGGCAGAGACAGCCCAAACGACAAACAGAAGAATCTGGAACGGACCCATAGATAAGCTCCTTAATAGAACAATTCAAACTCCAGTACTGTACCACAATCCCCCGCTCTCCCCCACCTGCCGCTCGGGGACGGGGTAGAAATGGCAGAAATACCAAAAGGGGGTTGTCCGATTGTGGACAACCCCCTTACTAGAAAACGGTATTTGTTTTCTATTAGGCCTCGGTGGCGAGCACGCGGCCCGTCATCTCGGCGGAAGGCTCAATACCAGCCATGGTGAGCATGGTCGGAGCGATATCGGAAAGACGGCCGTCCTCGATACCGGTGAGCTGTGCCTTCTCATCAACAATGATGAACGGCACACGGTTGGTGGTGTGAGCCGTGAACGGATGCTTGGAACCGTCGGAAGCAACGTCAAACATGTGATCGGCGTTGCCGTGGTCGGCGGTGATCAGCGCAAAGCCACCCTTGGCGAGAATCGCCGGGACAACCTTGGACAGGGCATCGTCAACAGCCTCGACGGCCTTAACGGCGGCGTCGAAGACACCGGTGTGACCAACCATGTCGCAGTTCGCGAAGTTCACGATGTAGAAATCAGCGCGATCCTCGTTGATGGCGGCGACAAGCTTCTCGGTAACCTCGGGAGCGCTCATCTCGGGCTGCAGATCGTAGGTAGCGACCTTGGGGGAAGCGACGAGCACGCGCTCCTCGCCCTCCTTGGGCTCCTCGATGCCGCCGTTGAGGAAGAACGTCACGTGGGCGTACTTCTCGGTCTCGGCGGTGTGCAGCTGCTTCAGGCCGTTGGCGGCGATAACGTCGGCCAGGACGTTCTCGGGGAACGTCTTGGGGAAGGCGACCTCGACGTCAAACGTCGGATCGTACTCGGTCATCGTCACAAAGTGCGAAAGCTTGATCTGCTCGCGCTCAAAGCCGTCGAACTCCTTGTCCGTGAACACGCGGGTCATCTGACGGGCGCGGTCGGGACGGAAGTTGAAGAAGATGGCCGCATCGCCCTCGTGGATGCCCTCGTTGTGGGCAGCGAAGGGCTCGACGAACTCGTCGCCGCGCGGATCCTTCTCGTAGTAGGCCTTGATACCGGCAACGGGGTCGACATCGGCATCGGACGCATTGACCATGACGTCGTAGGCGCGCTGGATGCGCTCCCAACGGTTATCGCGGTCCATGGCCCAATAACGGCCCGACACGGTGGCAACGCGAGCGTCGCAACCGGTCTCCTCGGAGATCTTCGCCAGGAAGGCGCAGAACTCGCTCATGTAGCCGGCACCGGACTGCGGGTCAACGTCGCGGCCATCCATGAAGGCGTGGACGCGAACGGTCTTGACACCGTGCTCGGCAGCCATCTTGACCAGAGCCTCGACGTGGTTCATGTGAGAATGAACACCGCCAGGGCTCATAAGGCCCATGAGGTGGAGAGTCTTGCCGTCAGCCTTGACGTCGTCCATAGCCTTGACGAAGACCTCGTTCTTGGCGATGGAGCCGTCCTTGATGGCGTTGTTGATGCGCGAAAGCTCCTGGAACACGATGCGGCCGGCACCGATGTTGAGGTGGCCTACCTCGGAGTTGCCCATCTGGCCGTCGGGAAGGCCCACGTCCTCGCCCGAAGCACCGAGCGTGGTGTGAGGATACTTCTCGTACAGGCTATCAAGGAAGGGCGTCTTGGCAGCGGCGACGGCGTTCTCGCCATCGGCCGGAGCCAGGCCGCAGCCGTCCATGATGATCAGGAGTGCAGGAAGATGACGCTGTGCCATATGTCCTACTCGCCTGCCTTGACGACCATAGAGGCGAAGTCGGCAGCCTTGAGCGAAGCGCCGCCCACGAGGGCGCCGTCAACGTCGGGCTTGGCGACGAGCTCGGCAATGTTGCCGGGCTTAGCGGAACCACCGTACAGGACGCGGATGCCGTTAGCGAGCTCCTCGCCGAACATCTCCTTGAGGGTCTCACGGATAGCGCCGCAGACCTCCTGAGCGTCCTCGGCGGTAGCGGTCTTGCCGGTGCCGATGGCCCAGATGGGCTCGTAGGCGACGACGACCTGCTTGGGGCAGGTGATCTCAAGACCAGCAAGGCCAGCCTTGACCTGGTTCACGACGTGCTCGACATAGGTGCCGGCCTCGCGGACCTCGAGGGACTCGCCGCAGCAGAAGACGGGAACAAGACCAGCAGCAACGAGGGCCTTGGCCTTCTTGTTCTGGTCCTCGTCGGTCTCGTGGAAGTAATCACGACGCTCGGAGTGACCGATGATGCAGTAGGTGCAGCCAGCGGACTTGAGCATGTCGCAAGAGGACTCACCGGTGAAGGCACCCTTGGCCTCCCAGTACACGTTCTGTGCACCGAGGGCGATGGGGGCAGCCTGAATGCGGTCATGAACCGTGGTGATGTCGATGGTCGGAGGGCAGACGAGCACCTCGACGCCAGCCGGAACCTCGGGCAGAGCCTGAGCCAGCTCGTCGGCGAGCTTGGCGGCCTCGGCGACGTCGTTGTTCATCTTCCAGTTACCAGCGATGAGAAGGGTGCGATTAGGCATCGAGAAGCGCCTCCACTCCGGGCAGGGCCTTACCCTCGACGAGCTCCATGGAAGCGCCACCACCGGTGGAGATCCAGCTCATCTTGTCGGCCAGGTTGAACTTGTTGACAGCTGCGACGGAGTCGCCACCGCCGATAATAGAGGTGCAATCGGCCTCGGCGACAGCCTCGGCGATAGCCTGGGTGCCGTGAGCAAAGTTGTCAAACTCGAAGACGCCCATGGGGCCGTTCCAGAACACGGTCTTGGCTCCCTTGACAGCCTCGGCATAGAGCTCCTCGGTCTTGGGACCGATGTCCATACCCTCACGATCGTCGGGGATAGCGTCGGAAGCGACAACCTCGGGGACAGCGTCCTCGCCAAAGTGATCGGCAACGCGGTTGTCGATGGGGAGCAGGATCTTGACGCCCTTCTCCTCGGCCTTCTTGAGCATCTCGCCAGCGCGCTCGACCCAGTCCTCTTCCTTGAGGGACTGACCGACGGTCAGGCCCTGAGCCAAGAAGAAGGTGTAGGCCATGCCGCCACCGATGATCAGGGTGTCAGCGGAGTCGATGAGGTGATCGAGAACGCCGATCTTGGAGGAAACCTTGGAACCGCCGACGATGGCGACGAAGGGGCGCTCGGGCTCGGCGAAGATGCCGGTCAGCGTGTCGACCTCCTTCTCGAGCAGGAAGCCGGCGACGGCAGGCAGGTAAGCGGCGGGGCCCACGACGGAACCCTGGGCGCGGTGAGCGGTGCCGAAGGCATCGAGAACGAAGACGTCACCATAGGAAGCGAGCTTCTTGGCGATCTCGGGATCGTTCTTCTTCTCACGCTTGTCAAAACGGACGTTCTCGAGAACGAGAACCTTGCCCGGCTCGACGGCGGCAACAGCCTCAGCAGCCTTCTCGCCGTAGGTGTCGGCGACAAAGGCAACGTCGAGACCAGAGAGCTCAGCGAGCTTCTTGGCGACGGGCTCGAGGGACAGCTCGGGCTGGAAGCCGGTGCCCTCGGGACGGCCGAGGTGGCTCATGAGGATGACGCGAGCGTTGTGCTCAACGAGGTAGTTGATGGTGGGCAGGGCAGCCTTGATACGGGTGGTGTCGCCAACGACGCCATCCTTGATAGGCACGTTAAAGTCAACGCGGACGAGAACGCGCTTGCCGTCGACATCGATGTCGCGGACGGTCTTCTTGGTAAAGGCCATGTTTGCTTCTACCTTTCGTACGTGTCTGCCTCCCATTACGGCAGACGATTTCTTATAAAAAGGGCGCGACCCTAGGGTGTAAGCCCTATAAGGCCGCGCCCTTCTTTAGACGCTCAACGAGCTATTCGCTAAAAGCTAAATTAAGCAACGAACTTCTCGAAGTACTTGATGGTGCGGACCATCTGAGAGGTGTAGGAGTTCTCGTTGTCGTACCAAGAGGTGACCTGAACGAGGGTCTGGCCGTTGCCGAGGTCAGAGCACATGGTCTGAGTGGCGTCGAAGATGGAGCCGTGGGTCTCGCCGATGATGTCGGTGGAGACGATGTCGTCCTCGTTGTAACCGAAGGTCTCGGAGATGGTGGCAGCGTAGGCCTTCATAGCAGCGTTGACCTCGTCGACGGTGACCTTCTTGTCAACGACAGCGTAGAGGTTGGTGATGGAGCCGGTCGGCGTCGGGACGCGCTGGGCGGCACCGATGAGCTTACCGTTGAGCTCGGGGAGAACCAGGCCGATGGCCTTGGCAGCGCCCGTGGTGTTCGGGACGATGTTCTCGGAGCAGGCGCGGGAGCGACGGAAGTTGCCCTTGCGCTGCGGGCCGTCGAGCGGCATCTGGTCGCCAGTCCAGGCGTGAATGGTGGTCATGATGCCGGACACGATGGGAGCGAAGTCGTTCAGACCCTTGGCCATCGGGGCGAGGCAGTTGGTGGTGCAGGAAGCAGCGGAGATGATGTTGTCCTCAGCGGTCAGCGTCTCATGGTTGACGTTGTACACGATGGTGGGCAGATCGCTGCCGGCCGGAGCGGAGATGACGACCTTCTTGGCGCCAGCGTTGATGTGGGCCTGAGCCTTAGCCTTGCTGGTGTAGAAGCCGGTGCACTCGAGAACGACGTCGACGTCAAGGTCGCCCCAAGGCAGGTTGTTGGCGTCGGCCTCCTTGTAGATCTTGATCTCCTTGCCGTCAACGGTGATGGAATCCTCGCCAGCAACGACCTCGTGATCGCGAGCGTAGTTGCCCTGCGTGGAGTCGTACTTCAGCAGGTAAGCGAGCATATCGGGAGAGGTGAGGTCGTTGATAGCGACGATCTCGGAGCCCTCATGACCGAACATCTGACGGAAAGCCAGACGACCGATGCGACCGAAGCCGTTAATAGCAACCTTTACTGCCATTGTGTCTCCTTTCGTAAGGCCCCCGCAAGCTACAGCGCCTGCCGTTGAGGCCCACAAACTAACCACTCGCCTAATATACCTTTTTTTTGACTTGAATTTCACGAGAATGCTCGAAATTGAAAATCAAATTTACGTTAAAACGTTTTAAAGACTAAAATAGCAGCTAAATCCATATATAAGTCGATACTTTAAACTACCTGTTTGCTTCAATGAGCTTTTCAAGCCGTAAAACACGATGGTAGAGGGCCGACTTCGACAAGGGAGGGTCAGCCATCTCCCCCAAATCACGCAGTGACAGATCGGGATAGCGCTCGCGCAGATCGCAAAAGACCGCCAAGGCGTCCGGAAGTGCATCGCGAAGGCCACGCTGCTCGAGCTCATCGATAAGCGCAAGCTGATGTTGGGCAGCACCGGCACTTCTGGTCTGGTTGGCGAGCTCGGCGTTCACGCGACGGTTCACGTCGTTCTTAACCAACTTGACCGCGCGCGCCTCCTCAATCTCGGCAACGCTGCGCTTGGCACCAATCAGCTTTAATAGATGCTCGATTTCCTCGGCGCTCTTAATGTACACGGCATACGACCCACGCCGTGCATTAACACGCGCATGGACCCCAATCTGCTCCAACAGATCGCAAAGCCCCTTGGCATATTGCTCGCCCTGCACCGCGATCTCCAAATGAAAATCGCCGCGTGGATCGGCCACGAAGCCGCCCGCGATGAGCGCGCCGCGGATATAGGCAAGTCTACAGCAAGGACGGGCAACGATATGTCGGGGCACGCCGGCGACAAGTCCTCCCCTACGGTCGAGGATACCCAGCAGAACCAAGGCCTTATCCAGGTCTGGCTGATCAGGCAAGGTGATGAGGTAGTTTCGAACCTTATGCAATACAGATTTGCGGACGGTGAACTCCGTTTTGAGCTTAAGGATACGATGCGTCAGCGTGATCATCGTGCGCGCGACGGCTCCCGTCTCAGTCGCAACCGTCAAACGATACCGCCCAGAGCCGGTAAGCGAGAGCGTACCGCTCACGCGCGTGAGGGCGGCAAGCGTCGACAAGTCGCAGTATTCACATTCGGGTTCGCAGCGCGCAAGCTCGTCGCGCACCTCAGCGGTAAACGACATGCAGGCCTATGCCTTCGTGTTGGCGCGCGACAGGTCGCGGTGAGAGATACTCACGTGGTACTGAGCGCCTTCCAGGTAACGGGCCGTGGCCTCGGCAATGGCAACGCTGCGGTGCTGGCCGCCCGTGCAGCCGATGGCGATAGAAAGCTGCGGCTTACCCTCCGCGATATAGCCCGGCATCACCGTATCGAGCAGCTGTGTCCAAGCCTTCCAAAACTCCTGCGTCTTGGGATGGTCCAGAACAAAATCGGAGACCTTTTTATCGAGACCGGTCATCGTGCGCATCTCGGGATCGTAGAACGGATTGGGCAGGAAGCGGACGTCAATCATAATGTCCGCCTCGACGGGCATGCCGTGCTTAAAGCCAAACGAGAACACGTGGACGTCCATGAGCTGCTGGTCGGACAACTCGGAAAATGCCATACGTAGCTTGTTGCGCAGCGCAGAGGTGCGCAGACGGCTCGTGTCGATAATCATATCGGCTCGGTCGCGCACGCCCTGAAGCTGAAGGCGCTCGCGCTGAATGGCATCGGCCGTAGTCTCCCCCGGCTTGGCAATGGGATGACGGCGGCGATTTTCGCTGTAGCGACGAATCAGCACCTCGTCAGAAGCCTCCAGGAACACGATGTCGCAGCTCATCTCGCGCTCTTCGAGCGCGGCGACCGCATCGAGCAACTCGTCAAACAGTCCCTGGCTACGCAAATCGCAGGTAACGGCGAGATGCCTGCCCACGCCCGTATTGATGCCGACGAGCTCGGCAAGCTGGGCGATGAGACGCGGAGGCAGGTTATCGATGCAAAAATAGCCCATGTCCTCGAACACGTGCACGGCCTGCGTGCGGCCCGATCCGGACATTCCGGTGATGATGACGATATCGGGGATGCGCTCCGAGCGCTCCGCCGCATCCATGGCATCTCCCTTTTGCATGTGCTGCCTCCCGAAAACAAGCGCGGGACCCAGCAACCCGGATCCCGCGCGGTCAATTGCCTATATTGAGTATACCGCCCCGAGCGGATACGAGGCCTGTCTTACGCCTCAAGCGCAGCCTTGAACCAACTCGTAATACTCGTGGGGTGCGTGATGGCGGTGCCGACGACAACGGCCCAGGCGCCAGCATCGATCGCGGCGCGAGCCTCCTCGGGCGTATGCACGCGACCCTCGCAAATGATGGGAAGGCCGGGGAATTCCTCGGTCGCCTGACGCAGGAGCGGCAGATCGGGGCCATCGGCCATGGTGCAGTCGATGGCGGCGACGCCGTGAGAAAGCGTGGTGGATACCAGGTCAAAGCCCATATCAACAGCACGGCGAATATCCTCGATGGTGGCACAATCCGCCATCAGGAGCACACCCTCCTCGTGCAGCGGACGGAAGGTATCCTCGACCGTCTTGCCATCGGGGCGCGGACGATCGGTGGCGTCGATCGCCACGATATCGGCACCGGCAGCAACGCAGGCGCGAGCGTGACGCAGCGTCGGCGTGATGTAAACGCCCTCGTGCCCATCCTTCCACAGGCCGATGACGGGAACCTCACAGCGACCCTTAATGGCGGCAATGTCGGCAAGGCCCTGGCAGCGAATGGCGGCGGCGCCGCCGAGCTCGCAAGCGCGAGACATTTGAGCCATGGTCTCGGGCGTACGAAGCGGCTCGCCCATATACGCCTGAACGCTCACGACGAGCTTGCCCTTCAGGGATTGAATCAAAGGATCGACGGTCATAAGGCTGTAACCTTTCTCAGAACAGCCTCCCGAGGCGTGTTGTCTCGGGAGGCTCCTACAGCAGATACGTTTACTTCAACGAGGCAAGAAGATGCTCAGCGGCACCGATAAGCGGAGCATCGCCCTCCAGAGAACCGATGAGGATCGGCGTGTCCTGAAGCGGATCGAGCGCCTGGCTGGCATAGCCCTCGTGCACCGAATCCTTCCACGTCTGTGAACGCCAATCGGGACCTTGGTGAATCACGCCGCCCGAAAGCACGATGACCTCAGGGTCCAAGATGTTAGCGAGCGAGCCCAAGCTAGCGCCCAGCGCAAAGCCGGCGTCATGGATGACCTCGGTCGCCTTTGCGTCGCCCGCACGGCACAGGTCGTTCACATCGCGACCGACCGAAGGACGGCTGGGGTCGACGCGACCAAAGCGCTCATCGTACATACGACCAATGGAAGTGCCCGAAGCAACCGACTCCAGATGGCCGGAACGCCCGCAGGCGCAGGGAATGCCGGCGGCAGCCGAGCACTCGATGTGGCCCATATGACCGGCAGCACCATGGAAGCCCTGCATCACGCGGCCGTTCTCGACATATGCGCCGCCGATGCCCGTACCGATGCCAAGACACAAGACGGAGAACTTGCCCTTGCCGACGCCCCAGTGGGCCTCGCCCAGAGCATGAGCCTGCACGTCGCCCACAACGGCAACGGGAAGACCGAGGTCCTCGCGCAGACGCGGCCCCAACTGAACGCCGGACCAGCCGGGCATGATCTCATTGGCATACGCGATGGCGCCCGTCTTGGGATCGACGACGCCGGCGGCACCGATACCGACGCCAAGGACCTCGACATCGGGATTCGCCTCAAGAGCGGCCTTGATAGACGCCTCGATACGCTGGAAGACGGCCTCGCCGCCCTCTTGGGCCTCAGTGGGAACCTCGGCCTCAAAAACGGGATGAGGCACGCTGCCGTCAGCCGGGTACTCCATGATGGCAGTCGCGATCTTAGTTCCGCCGATATCGACAGAGCAGACGTACTTGTTCTCCATGTCGCTCTCCTTAGGAGATAAAAAACAACTACAGGAAATGAAGGCTGCGTTATCGCCGCAGCTTGGTAAAGGTTTCCCGGGTGTCCGAGGTTGGGGTGAAAGCGGTCGGGCGTTGACCTAATGGGTCACGCTCGACCGCTTGAGCCCCAAGATCGGGTGCCCGGGGAAGCTTTACAGGAGACCGTTGTCCTGGAGGACCTTCTTAATCGCCTCGACGTTCTCGCCGGTCATGGCCTTCACCGGGCGCGGCATGGTCGGGCTGTCGAAGATGCCCATGAGGTTCATAGCGGTCTTGAAGGCGCCGACGCCACCGGCATAGCCCTGGACGCCCGAGGTGACATCCCAGATGTGCGAAATCTCATTGAGGCGATCCTGCTCGGCCTTGACGGTAGCCCAGTCACCAGCCTGAGCGGCCTTCCACTGACGCACGTAGCCCTCGGGCTCAACGTTGGCGAGACCCGGGACGGAACCGTCGGCGCCACCGAGGTAGGCGCCGTCGACAACAACCTCGTGACCGGTGAGAATGCTCATCGGATGGCCGTTCTTCTCGTTCTCCTGAACGAGGTAGCGGAACGAGATGTCATCACCCGAGGAATCCTTGACGCCAGCAAGGACGCCCTCGGCGCCGAGCTTGGCAAGGAGCTTCCAGGGGAGCTTGGTGTGAACGCAGACGGGAATGTCATAGGCAAAGATGGGCAGGTCGAGCTCCTCGTGCAGGATGCGGAAGTGCTCCTCGACCTCGGTCATGCCCTGCAGGGCATAGAACGGGCAGGTGGCGACGAGGGCATCGGCGCCCAGCTCCTGGGCGACCTTGCCGTGCTCGATCATGCGCTCGGTCTCGGTGTCGATGATGCCGACCAGAACAGGCACGCGGTGATCGACGATGCGCACGGCCTCGGCGATAATCTGGCGACGGCGCTCGTCGGTGG
The DNA here is from genome assembly GCA_900547835.1 of uncultured Collinsella sp. Classification (GTDB taxonomy): domain Bacteria; phylum Actinomycetota; class Coriobacteriia; order Coriobacteriales; family Coriobacteriaceae; genus Collinsella. Next base: position 24,507 of record URIJ01000002.1, on the reverse strand, counting down.
AGAAGACGACCTCGCCCGAGGATCCCAGGAAGAACAGGCCATCGACGCCGGCATCGATCATGCGGTTGATGCTGCGCTCAAAGGAGGCAACGTCGAGCTGGTGGTCTTCGGTATCGGGAACAACGACGGGAGGGATAACGCCGGTGAATTTCTGAGTTGCCACAAGAATCTCCTTAGCTGTCTGGCGGGCGGCCCTATGCCACCCACTCTTGTTGGCAGTGTCCAGGCCGTCTAGGCCAAAAAACACGAGTAGAACGTTTGGTTAAAAAAGTCGACGACTTCGTTTTCGAACGCATTGATGCGCTCGTGAGCGTATTTTGCATAGATGATATGCCTCCGGTCACACTCAAGACCGTTGAATACGGCAAACTGATCCTTGGGATCGCTCACGGTATCCATGAGCGATGTGCCCATGAGCACCGATCCGCGCACCCGAGACGACAGCGCCTCGAGGCCGCCAGGAAGCGGATTGGCAACCGCCGTGCAGGCGAGGCCCCGCTCGTCCAGAGCAGAAACCGCCAGCGCGACTCCGCCGCCAAGGCCCTCGCCCCATGCAAAGATGCGGTCGGGGTCCATGCCATCAAGATTGCGCGCCACCTTCGCCAGCGCGCAACCCCAACGGACGCGCTCGACAAAAGCGGGCGAAGAAATCCCCCGCTGCAGGTCGTCCGCACCAGCAACATCGTCATCCAGCGCAAGAACGGCATACCCCATGGCGGCAAATCTCGTCATGTGATGCCAGCCGCGCACAGGCCGATCGATATCGTGGAACATCAGGCACAGCGGCACGCGCTCAGACACTCGGGCACGACCGACAGGCTCGATCAAACGAGCGTGAATCGCATCGTCACCGAGCTCAAAGGAGACCTCCGAGTAACGGGCGCAGGGGTTAACAAAGTCAATCGCCGTAATGGCCAGGCCTTGAATCTCAAGATTCGAAGCGCATGTCTCTAAATCAGAAACATCTGCTTGGACATCACCGCGCCAGTCCCGATATTCTGCGAGCCTTGACGAAACCGTTCCAGGAATTCCCACGAGCCCGGGGACAATCAGCTCATTAACATTGCTCTCGCACTTAGACATGAGCCTCCCCTCCCTTGCAGAAAAACGGAATGATCAGATCGTCAAAATCCTGAATCTCCTCGTGGCCAAAGCCTTCAAAGAACTCATGACGCTTTTCGCAGGTCAGGTTGTTATAGACCGCAAACTGCGTCGCTGGCGGGCAGACGATATCGGCTGTGCCGGTGCCAAACAGCACGGGGCATTTGACCATAGGGGCAAAGTTCTTGGAATCGAAGTACGCCAGCTTGGCATAGGCTTCGTCAATACGAGTCGAGTCCTCGTCAAACCAGCGAGACCAATAGCGCAGGCCCTCGTAGGCAATGTCGTCTGCATCCAAATCCCAGACTAGGCGGAAATCTGACAGGAAGGGATAGAGGATGGCGGCACGATTGATAAGCTCGCTGTTAAGCGCACAGGTCGCAATGCCCAAACCACCACCCTGCGACGCGCCGTTCACAAACACACGAGAAAGATCGATGCCCTCGAGCTCGCGAACAATACGGCACAGGATGCGAATATCTTGGTGCAAGCGGACATAGTAGAGGTTGGCCGGGTCGCCGTCGATGCCGGCGACGATATGCCCGGCAACCGTTGTGCCCTCAAATCCACCAATGTCCTCGGAGGGACCTCCTTGGCCGGGGCAGTCGAGGGCGATGAGTGCCATGCCCATGCCCGCAAACGACGCCTGCTCAAACCAGCTGCGGCTTGCACCCGGATACCCATGGAACTGAAGCACCAATGGCACGGGCTCGTCCGAGACGGGTTTAAGGTACTTGGCATGCAGGCGAGCGCCACACATGCCGGTATACCAGAGGTCGAAAAGTTGGCAGGTCGCGGCATCGGTGACCGATGCCGTGTCGATCGCATAGTCAAGCCCAACGGCGTCGGCCTCGGCCATGCGATCCTTCCAAAAGAGATCGAAATCTGATGGACGGGGCATGGCGCCTCGATATTCACCAAATTGATGTTGTAGCTCCTGAGCACTTGGCATGGCTCGTGAACCCAACCTTTCGAAATCGCAACGGAGGTGCGCCCGGCAAGGGAACCGGGCGCACGGGAGGGAAAGCGAGGCTATTCGCCGAGCTTGGGGTGCAGCAGCGACGGCGCAGCGCCGAGCAGCATCTTGGTGTAGGGGTCCTGGGGGTGCTGGAAGACCTGCTTGGCCTCGCCCTGCTCGACGATCTTGCCGCCATTCATAACGATGATGTCGTCAGAGATATAGCGGACCGTCTGGATGTCATGGCTGATGAACACCATGGCCAGGCCGAGCTCCTTCTTAAGGTCGGTCAGCAGGTTCAGAATCTGCGCGCGGACCGAAACGTCCAGAGCCGAGGTGGGCTCGTCGGCGATGATGGCATCGGGGTTCAGCGACAGAGCACGGGCAATTGCGACGCGCTGACGCTGGCCGCCCGAAAGCTGGCCGGGAAGAACCTCGGCGGCGGAGCTGGGCAGACCGGTGAGCTCCAAGAGTTCCTTGACGCGCTTCTCCTGCTCGGCCTCGGTACCCAGGTTGTGGACGCGCATGGGGTCGAGCAGCTGCTCGCGAACGACCATGCGGGGGTTGAGCGCCGTGGCCGGGTTCTGGAACACGACCGAGATGACGCGACCCATGTGGCGACGGTCCTCGGCGGTACGTTTGGTAACGTCCTTGCCCTTAAAGTAGACCTTGCCGCTCGTGGGGGCCTGCAGGCCGCACATGACGTTAGCGGTGGTGGACTTACCGCAACCGGACTCGCCGACGATGCCAATCGTCTGACCGGGCATGAGCTTAATCGTTACACCCTGGACGGCGTGAACCAGGTTGGGGTGCAGAATCGAGCCGGTACGGGTCCTAAAGGTGACGTGGACGTCATCAAGGAAGATGATCGGCTCGACGCCGTTTACTGCGGTCTCGCTCATCTACATCACCTCCGCGTGAGGGGTCAAACCATTTGCCTTGAGCACCTCGTCGGGGAGCTCGGAATAGAAGTGCTCGGTGCCGGGCACGCGCTTGAAGACCGGACGGGTGTCCAGGCCAATACGCGGGTGGCTCGAGCGGGGCGCGAAGCGATCGCCCTTGGGGAAATCGCGCGGGCTCGGAACGGCGCCGGGCACCTGGTGCAGGCGGCCCGAACCGCTCTCGATGGACAGAACGGAACCCAGAAGACCGCGGGTGTACTCGTGGATCGGGTTAGTGAGCAGCTCCTTGGTGGGCGCCTGCTCGATAACCTGGCCAGCGTACATAACCGTGATGTTATGGGCGACCTCGGCGACCAGAGCCAGGTCATGCGAAACGAAGATCATGGCAAAGCCGAGCTTGGCCTGAAGATCGTTGAGCAGCTTGATGACCTGCTTCTGGACGGTAACGTCCAGAGCGGTCGTGGGCTCGTCGCAGATGACCAGCTTGGGGTCGCGGGTAAGGGCCATAGCGATCAGGACACGCTGACGCTGGCCGCCGGAAAGCTCGTGCGGATAGCTCTCGAGCGTGCGCTTGGGATCGAGGCCGACGAGCTCCAGGAGCTCCTCGGCGCTGCGGGTTCCGCCGCGCTTGGTGAGCTGCTTCATCTGGGCAGAGATGAGCATGGAGGGGTTGAGCGAGGACAGGGCGTCCTGATAGACCATAGCGATATCGGTACCACGCAGGCCGAACCACTCCTTCTTGCTCATCTTGAGCAGGTCACGGCCCTCCCAGAGGACCTCGCCGGAAAGGTGCTCGTCCTCATCGGTCAGGCCCATGATGGCCAGCGTGGTGATGGACTTACCGCAACCGGACTCGCCCACCAGGCCCATGGTCTGACCAGGACGGACGTCAAAGTTGACATGGTCGACAACGTTGATATCACCGTGATGCTCAAACTGAATGCAGAAGTCACGGACCGAGAGAATCGGTTCGACAGACTCGTCGGGCACATGGCGATCGTCACGCTTGAGCTCGACATCGCGCAGGGCGCCAAGGCGAGCGGAGAGGGACTGGGCCTGCTCCTTGTAGGCGCGAACGGGGTCGGAGACCAGCAGGTCGGCCTCGCGACGCTTGGAGGAATCGGTCGGATCCAGGGCGGCGGAGGGAGCAGCGGCCATGGCGTCGGTAATGCCCTCGGAGAGGATGTTGAGCGCCAGGCAGGTGATCATGATGGCCAGGCCCGGGAACAGCGCCTGCCACCAACGGCCGGCGAGCACGCCGCCGCGGGCGTCGGCGAGGATGTTGCCCCAGGTAGCGGTGGGCTCCTGGATACCAGCGCCGATGAAGGTCAGCGAGGCCTCGAAGATGATGGCGTCGGCGACCAGGGTAACGGTGAAAACCATGATCGGGGCGATGCAGTTACGCAGAACATGCTTGATCAAAATCCACGGAGCCTTGGCGCCGGAAACGATGACCGCGCGGACATAGTCCTCGCCGTACTCGGACACGATGTTGGCGCGCACGATACGGGCAATCTGCGGAGTGTACATAAAGCCGATGGCGAAGATGATCGACGGCACGGAGTTGCCCAGGATGGAGACGAAGACGGCCGCGAGGGCGATGCCCGGGATGGACATGATGATGTCCAAGATACGCATGATCGTCTCGGAGACGGCCTTGCGCGAAACCGCTGCAAGGGCGCCCACGACCGAGCCGCAGACCAGAGCCATGGCAGTGGCGCCAAAGCCGATAATCAGCGAGTAACGACCACCGTAGAGCATACGCGACAGAATGTCGCGACCCTTATCGTCGGTACCGAAGATAAATCCGTTGCCGGGAGCCTGGCGAGCCGTAAAGATCTCGACCGGGCTATAGGGGGCAAGAAGGGGCGCCAGAATCGCAGTCAGGGCGACCAGCACCAGCACGACGGCGGCAATCTTAGAAGACAGCGTCATCTTCTTCCAGCCACCGAGCTTGAGCCCCTTGGAGGCAGCCTTCTCGAGCTGCTCGGTTTGCTTCTCTCGAATCTTTACCATAATCTACACCGTCCTGATGCGCGGGTTGATGAGCAGGTAGAGCATGTCAACCACGATGTTGATGATGATGAAGGCAAGAGCAACGACGATGACGACGCCCTGAACCAGGTTCGCCTCGTTGCCCTGAACGCCCTGCAGAATCGCGGTGCCCATGCCGGGGAGGTTGAAGATAACCTCGATGACGACGGCGCCGCCCATGAGGTAACCGATCTTAAGACCGAGGGTGGTGACCGGGGTGATCAGCGCATTGCGAAGAACGTTGATGCCGACGACGACCTTCTCGGGAACGCCGGCGCCGCGAGCCATACGGACATAATCCTTGTCGAGCTCCTCGACCATGGCGGTACGCACGATACGAGTCATCTGGCCCGTCAGCGGAAATGCCAAGGCGATAGCGGGCATGATCATACGTCCCAGATAGCCAACCGGATTCGTGGTGAAGTGAGGCAGAGCACCCGATGCCGGGAGCACCTTAAGGTAGGAAGAGAACAGCAGGATCAACAGAACGGCAAGCCAGAACGACGGGGTTGCCAAGCCGGCGATGGAAAAGACGCGGATCACTTGGTCCGGCCATTTGTCGCGATACAGTGCCGCGATGACGCCGAGCAAAAACGAAACGACCGCACCGATGGCAAGACCGATAAAGGTCAGCTGCATCGTGACGGGCAGGGCCGTGGAGATGCGCTTGGCAACGGAGTTGCGAGCAGCACCATAGGTGCCCATGTCGCCATGGATCAAATCGCCCATATAGCGCACGTAGCGCACGGGCCAGGGGTCGTCCAGACCATACTTCTCATGGTACTCGGCAACCGCCTCGGGCGAGGCACCGTCACCCAACGCCGTGTAGGCGGGGTCGGTCTTGGAGAACGACATAAGGAAGAACACCAGGACGGTGACGCCCAATGCCATGATCGGCAGCGCCACAAGACGCCTTCCAATCAAACGTAGCAAGTTGTTCACGTTCTCTCCCCTTTCTTTTGTCGGTAGGACCAACTGGTATATGAGTACGGGTACTCATTACAAGACCCGAGCGACATCGTTGCCGCCCGGGTCTTTGTTTCAACTATGAGGATACGGTCCCAACGACCGACATCCTGCATACAGACTCAAGCGAGTCTTACGCCTTGACGGTCGCAACGCCCCTGAAGGACATGCTCGTCGTGCCGATGCCCTTGAAGCCATCGAGGGCCTCGCCGTTGGGCGCAGTGGACGGATCGTCCCAGGAAGCGGAGACGGTCTTGACGTGGACAACGGGGTACAGAACGGCGTTGTCGGCAATGATGTCGAAGCACTCGTTCCACTTCTTCTGCTGCTCGTCGCCCTCGGCGGCAAGAGCCTCGTCCATGAGACTGTGGAGCTTCTGCCACTCAGCGGACTCCTTCCACGGGCAACGGGTCTGCATCCAGACGTTGTCGCCGTACCACCAGTTGAGCAGCAGGTCGGGGTCGGCGCCGAAGCAGGAAGGATCGCCAGGGGCAAGGAGGATATCGTAGGCCTCGCCGCCGTCGATGGCAGCGTAGGTGGCCGGCGAGGTATCGGTCTGGATGGTCACATCGAAGCCGAGAGCGTCGAGGTCGTTCTTGACCTGGGCGGCCATGCCCTTAATCTGCTCGTTGTCGGTGGTGCGCAGGGTGATGGCACCCGGGGTGATGCCAGACTCCTCGATGAGCTTCTTAGCCTTCTTGGCGTCGGTCTTGTACACCGTGGAAGCCTCATGATAGTTGGTGAAGCTCTTGGGCAGGTAGCAGCTGGCAGCGGTGGCAAGGCCGGCGAAGGTGTTGCTGACCATCTTCTCGGTGTCGAGCGCATACATGACAGCCTGACGGACCTTGACGTTGTTCCAAGGCTCCTTGGCGACGTTGAACATGATGAAGCGGGTGCCGAAACCCTGAACGTTATCGATCTTGCAGCCGGCGCTCTCGAGCTGGTCGACGGCGTCAGCGGTAACGAGCTCCATAACGAGCGTGGAGCCCTCCTGCTGAGCGGTAACGCGAGCGGTGGGGTCGGTCAGGATGCTGTACTGGATCTTCTTATCCTCGGCAGCATACTCACCGTTGTACTCGGGGTTGGGAACCAGGGTGATCTCGGTATCGGAGATAGAGTCATACATCCAGGGGCCGGAGCCGATCGGCTGCTTGGCGCGATCCTCCTCGGTCTGGGTGGCCGGGGTAACGCGGACGATGGCCAGACGATCCTTGAGCAGGGAGAAGTTGGGGACCTTGGTCTTGACCGTCACGGTGCTGGCGTCCTTGGCCTCGATGGACTCGAAGGGCTGGAAGAACGGAGCATAGGTAGCGGAAGCGGCGCAAGCGGTGTAGGAGGCAACGACATCGTCAGCGGTGACCTCGGTGCCATCGGAGAACTTGGCGCCCTTGCGGATGGTGACCTCGAAAGTGGTGTCGTCCACAGACTTGGGATCGTCGGTGGCGAGCTCGTTGAAGGTGCTGTAGTCGTGGTAATCGATGCCGTAGAGGCCCTCGACGACGTGCCAGTTAGCACCCAGGCCCACAGCGGAGCCGGTGCTGGCGGGATCGAAGCTGGACGGAGCGTAAGCGGAACCAGCGGTGATCACGCCGCCGCCACGGTTGGCGGAATCGGTGGAGCCGGAAGCGGAACCCTCGTCGCTAGAGCTGCCACCGCAGCCAGTGAGACCAAGGCCGGCGACAGCAGCGACGCTGCCGGTGAGGCCGAGGAACGACGCCTGGACATACCCTTGTTGATGATGGCCATGTCTTCTCCTATCAATAGAGAATCTTACTCGGGAGCACCTAGACGTGCCCCCGCGCAACTTGCGGACGATATATACCTTACCTACCGACGAACCCAACTGAGGTGCCGCGCTCGGCGACCGATACATACATACGCTTGAACGGTATTTACTACCGTTCACCGAATTCATTGACAAATGATTCGCCAGACAGTATGTATCGGCGAGGTGAGATATCAGTCTTCGTCAACCCGCAGGATAGCAGGGTTTTCGCTTGGGTTAGTCAAACGTTTTAGCGTTAATAAAACCCGAAACCAGCAGGCAATCATGGCGAAATAAATGGTTGAAAATCGCGCAATCATGTATATCAGTTGTTTAGGCTCGTGTTTAGCTATCGGAATGGCCAGCCGCCGCCTCGGCGCGCTCGGCATTCCATGCAACGAGCGCCTCGTGGACCGCCTTGGCAACATCGGCAGGTATGCCGCGAACTTCCGCGATCTCTTGCTCGCTCGCCGCGCGCAAACGCTTCATCGAGCCAAAATGGCGCATAAGGGCACGTTTTCTGGTGGGTCCCACGCCTGGAACGTCATCGAGCACCGAAACCGTCATGGCTTTGTCGCGCAATTCGCGATGGAACGTGATGGCAAATCGGTGGGACTCATCGCGTACCTGCTTAATTAGATAGAGCGAAGCAGACCCGGTCGGCAGCACGACAGGAGTCTCGTCCCAAGGCACAAAAACTTCCTCGTCGGCCTTCGCCAAGCCACAAACTGGTATATCGAGCCCAAGAGCCTCAAGTTGCTTGATCGCAGCGGTCAATTGCGGCTTACCGCCATCGACAACGAGCAAATCGGGGCGCGAGCCAAAGCGCTCGTCGGCCATGCGCTCGGGAGCATAGCGTCGTCCCAAAACCTCGGACATCGACACGAAGTCGTTTGCCTCGTCCAATTCGGCCTGAATTTTAAAACGACGGTACTGGCTCTTGTCGGCGCGCCCGTTGGTAAACACCACCATCGAGGCGACCGTAAAGGTGCCATGCAGTGTAGAGATATCGAAGCACTCGATACGCAACGGCGGCGATGGCAGCGCCAACGCACTTTCGAGCTCCAGGAGCGCTTGATTGGTGCGGTCGTCAGCGTACCCCGTTCGCATCATGTAGCGCATGAGGGCATGGCGCGCATTTTTGGATGCCATATCGAGCAGACGGTGCTTTTCGCCACGCTGCGGCCTATGGAGATGGCAGGAACGCTCACGCTTGCCCGCAAGCCACTCCCCCAGCGCCTCCGCATCCTCAAGCTCGACGGAAAGGTTGACCTCAGCTGGAATATCAGCCGTCTCGTCGTAATAGCGCTTAAGAAAGCCCGACTGGAGCTCTTCCTCGTCAACATCAAGACCCTTGTCGAGAATGAACTCGCAGGTGCGAACTGTTCGGCCCTCGCGAACGACGAAGACGCAAGCGGCGGAGATGGTCTCCTCGCGATAGAACCCGATGACATCGATATCGACACTGGAGGGAAAAACGACTTGCTGACGATCGTCCAGACCCCTGATGACCTCCAAACGACGTTTGACGCGTGCCGCGCGCTCAAAGTCGAGCGCCTCGGCGGCATCCGTCATCTCGGAGGTCAGCTCATCGACGACATCCTTGCGATGGCCCGACAAAAAGCGCTCGACACGCTTGACGTTCTTGGCATAGTCTGCCGGGGAAATCGCGCCGACACACGCACCCGGGCCGCGCCCGACATGGTAGTCAAAGCAGGGACGCCCGTTTTGTGCGCAAATCATATTGACGATGTCTTCCTCGCCCTTGTGGGACTCGATGGTACGGCGACAACGACGCCACTCCGCACAGGATGCAGAGCAGATGGGGATAACCTTGCGCAGCGTATCTATCGTCTCACGTGCCGCACGGCTATCGGTATAGGGTCCAAAATAGCGCGTTCCCGGCTTATGACGCTCACGCGTGTATTTGATCGCGGGATACAGGTCGCCCTTTGTAATGGCGATAAAGGGGTAGCTCTTGTCATCCTTGAGGTCGACGTTAAAGTACGGATGGTACTGGCCGATCAGGTTGCGCTCGAGTACAAGCGCCTCATGCTCGGTTTCGACAACGATGTAGTCAAAGCTCGCCACCAGCTGCATCATCAGCGGGATCTTTTGACGCTCATCCTGCAGTGTCACGTATTGACGCATGCGGGCGCGCAGGTTTTTCGCCTTGCCCACGTAGATGACATCGCCCTTGGCATCCTTCCAAAGGTAGCATCCGGGCTGTGTGGGAACGCGCGAAACCTGCTCGGCAAGCGTTGGAATGTTGTCGTGACCGGCCACGCGCACCTACTTGCGACGAAGCAGCGCCGAGACCTCGGGCATCTTAAGGACGACGGCAAGGCCAAAGGTAACAACAAGCGAGGCGACACCCGCAACGCAAACGTAGCCAAGAGTAATCAGAATCGAGCCGCCAAGTGCCCCGACAAAGTGTTCAAGCGCCCACATGACGCCGGCGCCTGCGGCAGCACCTAGGCCACCGAGCAAAAGGCCAAAGAAACCGCCATGTAGGATAGATTTGACCTGAAGGCCACGCAGGCGACGACGCAGCCACCACAGCGAACAGCCGACCAAGATCACGTAGTCGACGACATACGAAAGCGCGATTGCCGGCATACCGAAGCCCAGCACAACGCCAAACAGCAGAACCGAGCCGGCCTGGCCGATGGCGGAATACAGGCAATAGCGGCTATAGGGCTTCATGTCGAGCAAGGCAGAGAAGCTCTTCTGCATCAACACGACCACGCCGTAGAGCGGCAGCGAGAGCGCCAGGTAGACAAGGTACTCGGACACCAGCGCCACGCCGGATTCATCGAACTTGCCGGCACAGTAGATCATGTTGAGCGGACGCGCGAAGACAATCAGGTACAACGCGAACGGAATCAGGAAGAACAGCATCTGGGCGACGCCACGCGAAATGCCCGTGCGAACGCTGTCGTAATCCTTCTCCTGTGCGTCATGAGAGAGCTCGGTATAGAGCGCCGTCGAAAGCGAGGCGGCAATCAGCGCGTAGGGCAGCGTGTACCACAGGCGCGCATAGGCGATGACGGAAGGACCCGTCTCGGGCTGGACCACCAGCGCGGCAGCGTTGGTGATAGAAGTCGAGACAAACATGCACACCGTGGCGAGCAGCGTCGGGATACCGAGCGCAATCGTCTGGCGCAGCGCAGGGTCCTTAAAGTCGATATGGATATGGGGATGCACGCCGTGCTTGCCAAGCGCGGGAATCTGACATGCCATCTGAACAAAGACACCGAGGGTCGTACCGGCCGCAATCAAGATGATGCCGGCACGTTCGCCAAACTGTGCGGACACGGGCGCAAAACCCATAAAGCTCGCAATGACGATCACATTGTTGAGGACCGGGGCAAACGTCGACCAGAAGTAGTCGCGGTGTGCGTTGAGAACGCCCGAGAACACCGAGCCCAAACCATAAAACAGAATCTGGATGGCAAAGAAACGGAACATGAACGCAGCGGTATCCATGCTGCCACCGTCACCCGAAAGGAACGATTGCGTCCAGATAAAGCCCGGGGCGAACACGGTCCCCAGCAACGAAATGCCACCCAGCACCAAAAGCAGAATGCCGAGCAGGTTGCCCACGTACTCGTTCGAGGCCTCGCGACCCTGCTCACGCCTCACGCCCATGTACACGGGCAAAAACGCCGTCACGAGCATGCCACCCATCACGAGTTCGTAGAGCATATTGGGCAGGTTGTTGGCGACCTGATAGGAGGACGAGAGCAGCGACATGCCGATAGCGGCCGCCATTGCCCACGTGCGGATAAAACCGGTGACGCGAGACACGATGGTCAGGATGGTCATAAGCCCGGCGGAACGACCAACCGTGGAGTAGTCCGACGAGCCCATGTCGTCAGTGTCATCTCGCGACGAAGAAGCTTCGGATGAGGGTGTCTGAGGCGCAGATTCTTTTGCAAAATGAGCTCCGCGCTTCAATTCTTCCTGCGGCATCGCTCAGTCCTCTCTCGTAATCGCGGCAACCGTCGCCCCGCAAAATGCAATTAAATCATCGGGTGCAAGCTCGAGCTGATAACCACGCTTGCCTCCCGAAATAAAAATGGTATCCCAAAGGACACACGTCTCATCAATGAGCGTCCGGTAGCGTTTTTTCATACCGACCGGGCTGCAGCCGCCGCGAACGTAGCCAGTCGCCGCAAGCAAATCCTTCACATGCATCATGGCCAAGGACTTCTCCCCCGCGGCACGCGCGGCGGACTTTAGATCGAGCTCGTCGGCAACAGGGATGCAGCACACGACATAGTCGTTGGACGGTGTCACGCAGACCAAAGTCTTAAATCCTTGACCGGGCTCCTCGCCAAGCTGCTCCGAAATCGCGACCCCCAGGCCCACCGACTCATCACCATCGTCTTCGTACGTATGTAGAACATAGGAAATGCCGGCGCTTTCCAGCTCGCGCATCGCATTGGTTTTTGGCGTCTTAACAGCCTTTGCCATGACATATCCTTTCCCTCGCATTCGGACGCAAGGATTAAGTATATGTCCAATTCGGCTGCATACGTCACTTCGGCACAGCAAGCGCCATCGAATCACAAGGAGTCGATGGCGCCCATAAACTGAATCGCCTATTTATTGAGCATCAAGTTGAGCCTGACGCTCCCGGTCACGCCTGAGCAACGGCGCCAAAAACTTGCCCGTATAACTCTGCGGACAGTCCGCAACCTGCTCCGGTGTGCCCGAAACCACGACGGTTCCGCCGCCGTTACCGCCCTCGGGACCCATATCGATCAGGCGGTCGGCAACCTTGATGACATCAAGGTTGTGCTCAATCACCAGCACCGTGTTGCCCGCATCGACCAAGCGCTGCAGCACATCGAGCAGCTGGCGGACGTCCTCAAAATGAAGACCGGTCGTCGGCTCGTCCAAAATATAGAACGTCTTGCCCGTCTGGCGTCGATGAAGCTCCTTGGCGAGCTTCACACGCTGCGCCTCGCCGCCCGAGAGCGTCGTGGCGGGCTGGCCCAGGCTCACGTAGCCCAAGCCTACATCGTACAGCGTCTGGAGCTTTCGCTTGATCTGCGGGATATTCCCAAAGAAGGCCAGCGCCTCGGTGACGCTCATGTCGAGCACGTCCGAGATGGTCTTGCCACGGTAGGTGACCTCGAGTGTCTCGCGGTTGTAGCGTTTACCGCCGCAAACTTCGCAGGGAACGTAGATATCGGGAAGGAAGTGCATCTCGATCTTGATCTGTCCGTCGCCCTTGCACGCCTCACAGCGCCCGCCACTCACATTAAAGGAGAAACGACCCGGCGAGTAGCCGCGCGCCTTCGACTCCGGCGTACTCGCAAACAGCGCGCGAAGATCATCCCACAGGCCGATATAGGTAGCAGGGTTGGAGCGCGGCGTGCGGCCAATCGGCGACTGGTCGATATCGATAACCTTATCGATGCACTCGATGCCCTCGATTTTCTTATACGGACCCACAGGGCGCGTCGAACGGTGAATGGCATTCGTAAGGGCAGGCGCAATGGTGTCGGTAACCAGGGAGCTCTTGCCCGATCCCGACACGCCGGTAACAACCGTAAGCGTACCAAACTCGATCTTGGCGGTAACGTTTTTGAGGTTGTTGGCTCGAGCGCCCGTAATTTTAAGGCAGCCGCGACCGGGCTTGCGCCGTTCATCAGGCACCCGGATCATTCGTTTGCCGGTCAGATAAGCGCCCGTCATCGACTCGGGACACGCCATGATATCGGCAGGCGTTCCCGCCGCGACTACGTGTCCGCCGTTGACGCCGGCGCCGGGCCCCATGTCGATCACGTAGTCGGCGGCACGGATTGTATCCTCGTCGTGTTCGACGACGATAACGGTATTGCCGATATCGCGCAGGCGCTCGAGCGTCTTAATCAGGCGCTCGTTGTCACGCTGATGAAGACCGATCGAGGGCTCATCCAGAATATAGAGCACGCCCATGAGACCCGCGCCGATCTGCGTTGCCAGGCGAATACGCTGCGCCTCGCCACCAGAAAGCGTCGCCGAGGCACGATCGAGCGTCAGATAGTCGAGTCCAACATCGACCAGAAAACGCAAGCGCTCCAGGATTTCCTTGACGATGCGCCCGCCGATAAACTGTTGGCGCTCGGTGAGCTCCAGGCCCTCAAAAAACTCGAGCGACTCACGGCACGACAGGCAACAAACCTCGTAAATGGACTTGCCGCCCACGGTGACGGCGAGCATCTCAGGGCGCAAACGAGCGCCGTGGCAGCTCGAGCACGGTTCCTCGCGAATGTACTTCTCCAAGCGCGCCTTGGTGTTCTCGTTCGTCGTCTCGGTATAGCGTTCGTACAGGATGTTGCGAACGCCCGAAAACTTGGTATCCCACTGGCTGCGACGCCCATCGAGCTTTTGATAGTCGACCGAAATCTTCGTGTCGCCCATGCCATCCAAAAACGCACGACGCACGCGAGGGGGCAAGTCCCCCCACGGCGTATCGGCGCTCACCTTAAAGTGTTTGCAGACCGCAGCAAAAATCTGCGGATAGTAGTTCGAATTGCCAAACAGGCTACCAAAGACTCCGTCGGCAATGGACTTCGAGGGGTCCTCGATCAGCGCCTCGGCATCAACGGTTTTCTTAAAGCCCAGGCCATCGCACTCAGGACATGCGCCATAGGGAGCGTTAAACGAAAAATCACGCGGCTGAAGATCGTCAATGGAGTGTCCATGCTCCGGGCACGCCAAGGCCAACGAATACTCCAGCAGCTCGCCCTCGGTCCCCTCGGGAGCATCACGATCGGGCAGCATGTACACGTTTACATTGCCGTGAGCCAGCGCGGTCGCCTGCTCAACAGACTCGGCGATACGGCCCAGAGAATTCTCACGGATCACGATGCGATCGACCACGACCTCGATATCGTGCTTGAACTTCTTGTCCAGATCGATCGGATCGTCGAGCGAGCGCACTTCGCCGTCGACACGCACGCGGCTAAAGCCCTCGGCGCGAAGGTCCTCAAACAGTTTGGTGTACTCGCCTTTTCGCCCGCGCACCACCGGTGCCAGCACAAACGCGCGGCGACCCTCCCCCGCCGCCAAGACTTTGTCGGCAACCTGGTCGGTCGTCTGGCGCTCAATGACGCGGCCGCATTCGGGACAGTGCGGGGTGCCCACACGGGCGAACAGCAGGCGCAGATAGTCATAAATCTCGGTTACGGTGCCAACCGTCGAGCGAGGGTTTTTAGACGTCGTCTTTTGGTCGATCGACACCGCCGGCGAAAGGCCGTCGATTGAATCCAAGTCGGGTTTGTCCATCTGGCCCAAGAACTGGCGCGCATAGCTCGAAAGGCTCTCGACGTATCGACGCTGGCCCTCGGCATAGATAGTGTCAAATGCCAGCGAACTCTTGCCCGAGCCAGAAAGACCGGTAATGACCACGAGTTGGTCACGCGGAATGGAAACATCGATATCACGGAGGTTGTGCTCACGAGCGCCGCGAATAACGATAGAAGAATCAGACATGGAAGCTCCTTGCCTCCTATTGCATCGAATCATACTGCCGATGAGTTTAGCGCACTCGACGCGCACAGATGTTCGTAATACAAGATTCGCAGACCTTTAGCTTTGCGTATCGGGTGCTTTGTTTCTCGAAATGCCGTGGAAAGGTTACAGTAATCTAATACTGAACTTAATTTGCTGTAACAGAGGAACGTCCATGACCGAAGATATCCCCCTTGAAATCACTTCGAGCGACATGGCCAATCTGCCCATATTCATCGCCGTCCTTATCGTGGCCACCGTCGTCGTGCGCGTGTATTTTTCAATCAAACACAATGAAAAGCCGCCCATTGCCCGCGTCTTTTGGTGCGCGACGCTCCTCATCCCGCTCGGCGTGGTAGCTGCATGGATTACGAATCAATTGCTCGTAAATGAGGACAGTTCCCTATGGGTCCTTTCTTATTCGGCGCTCGGTGCTGCCGCCGTCATACTTCTTGTCGAGCCCTTGGTTTCGGGACTTATCGACCAAACCGATCTTGCGACGGGAACGGTTGCCTGTATTTGCCGTGACATCCTTGTCATCGCCGCTGTTTCAGCGCTCTCGTTCGTTTCACTCGAAATTGCCTGTAACGAAACGTTCTATCGCATTCCCGCCAACTCATTCGGGTTTTCCGTCGGGCTGCTCGCGACGGTTCTGCTCTCCCTTTATTTGCTGGGACAGCGTCATGGAGGCGTCATGGCCCTCGTGCCCGTCGCCTGTTGCATCCTTGGCATTGCCGAGCACTTCGTCATAACGTTTAAAGGTGAGGCCATCCTGCCAAGCGATATCTTGGCCCTTGGCACCGCAATGGAAGTGAGCGAGGGATACGAGTTTACCTTTACCGCCGGAATCGTAACCTCTCTAGCCCTGCTGGAGATTTCCCTGGGGCTTCTTTCGCTTATCCGACCGAGAAAGCTCCGTACACCCACCCATGTGTTCCCCGCAATCGCCGCTAACCTCTGCGCTTTTCTGCTAGTGACCGTTGTGGGGCTCTCGGGCTTTTCCAGCATCGACTTGGAGCAGGCGCTGAATTTTGGATTTGACCGTTGGCAGCCCATCACCACGTATGCGTCTCAGGGTTTTATCACTTCGTTCACCGAAATGGTCAACGAGTTGCCCATTGAGAAGCCCGAAGACTATACGCCCGATGAGGCGCAGAGCATCGAGCAGGAGCTCGCCGCCACCTACGACAGCACGTATGGCTCGAGCGAGCAGCGCGCGGCGGCCGTTGCCCAGTTCAATGAAATCAAGCCGACGATTGTTGCCGTCATGAATGAGAGTTTTAGCGACCTTTCGTGCTTTGAGCAGCTCCAGGCGGCCGGGTACACCGGCCCCGCATTCTACAACTCGCTTCCCGACACACTTGTTCGCGGCACCATGCTCGCTTCGGTCGCCGGTGGCGGAACGGCGAACTCCGAATTCGAATTTTTGACCGGAGCGACAACGGCCTTTGTCGGATTAGGCAAAATCCCCTATCAGCTATATCAGATGAATGGCGTCGACAGCCTGGCAAAGGACCTTAAGGAGCTTGGGTATACCGCTACCGCTATGCACCCGCAAAACCCCGTCAACTACCATCGAGATAAAATCTATCAGCAGCTGGGCTTTGGAGACTTTCTTTCAATCGGCGATTTCGAAGGTGCGTCCTATTACCATGCCGGCGTATGCGACTACGTCACCTACGACAAGATACTCGACCTGCTTAGAACCGACGAAGCCCCGCAGTTCATCTTTGACGTCACGATGCAAAATCACGGCGGCTACGACTATGGCACCGTTCCCGCCGAGGAGCTGACAAACTATTGGGTTGAGGGAGCCAGCGAGGGTGCCAATAGCGCGCTCAACACCTATCTTACCTGCATCAACGCATCCGACCGGGACCTCGAGTACTTTATCAACGAGCTCCGCAATATCGGCAGACCGGTTGTCCTTGTCTTTTTTGGCGACCATCAGCCGAGCGCCGCAACGACTCTCAACGACGAGCTGTACCCCCAGGAAGATACGGCAAGCCACGCTTTCCGTATCTATCAGTCGACATATTTTGTCTGGGCTAACTATGAAATCGCCGGCAATACCGAGCTCAACGTCTACGACACCGTCGGGGCAAACGAGATTGCAGCCATTACCCTTAATAAGATCGGCGCCCCGCTCACCGACTATCAAAAGGCTCTGCTTGCAACAAGGTCAGATGTGCCCACCATCAATGTCGCCGGCTACCTTGGTGCCGACGGGCTGCGCTACGACTTGGAATCTGAAGACAGCCCATACGCCTCGACGATCGACAAGCTGCAGCGCATGCAATACCTCGAGTTCGCCAGCAAAGTTCAGTAAGCCCGCCCATTCGCTTGGACCCATCGTATTGCAAGCACGCTCGGCCCAAATGCATCGCAAATGACTCCCGCTCGCAAACGAGGGTACAATGACGCTCGTGTCACATCACGGGGCCCCGGCCCCAACATATACAAAGGAGTCATACATGGGTTGCGAGCACGCACAGGCCGCCGGCGGACAAACGTCGCCGTCGCAATTTGAGGAGAATACGCTGTCCGAGGTCAAACGCGTCATCGCCGTGCTTTCCGGCAAGGGCGGTGTCGGCAAGTCGTTTGTCACCGGTGCCATCGCCACCGAGCTTGCCCGTCACGGCCACAAGGTCGGCGTCCTCGATGCCGACATCACCGGTCCCTCTATCCCCAAGATGTTCGGTATGAGCGGACGCCACGTCCATGCCCTTGGCAACCTCATGCTGCCTGAAATCTCCGAGCACGGCGTCAAGGTCATGAGCTCCAACCTTCTGCTCCAAAACGAGACCGACCCCGTCCTTTGGCGCGGTCCGGTCATCGCAGGCGCCATCAGGCAGTTCTGGAGCGAGACCTCGTGGGGCCCCATCGACTACCTGCTGGTCGACATGCCTCCGGGAACAGGCGACGTCGCGCTCACCGTCTTCCAGTCACTGCCCGTCGACGGCATCGTCATCGTCACGAGCCCGCAGGATCTGGTCTCGATGATTGTCGCCAAGGCGGTCAACATGGCCGAGAAGATGAACGTCCCCATTCTGGGCATCGTCGAGAACATGAGCTATATTGAGTGCCCCGACTGCGGCAAGAAGATCGAGGTCTTTGGCAAGAGCAAGCTCCCCGAGGTCGCAGAGCGCTATAACCTCGACATCTTGGGCACGCTTCCCATTAATCCGGCACTCGCCGAGGCCTGCGATAAGGGCGAGGTCGAGACCGCGCTGCCCGATGGCATGTTGCCCAAGGCAGTCTCTGCCGTCGAGGCTATTACCCCGCACGAGACCGACGAGGCCTAAGTGAACGCGAGCGCCCTCTATGACGTCTTGGTAATCGGCGGCGGGGCTTCAGGCCTCGCCGCCGCCATTACGGCCGCACGCGCTGGCAAAAGCGTCTGCATCGTTGAGCGCGATGTCGCCTGCGGCCTTAAGCTCCTTGCGACCGGTAACGGCCGCTGCAACCTCTCCAACGAATCGATTGATCCTCAGCGGTATAACCACCCAGCATTCGTCACATCCGTCATGGGCCCCCAGCCCGAACAAGAGCTTATGGGTTTCTTCTCCTCGCTGGGCATCATGACAACCTCCGAGGAAGGCCGGCTGTACCCGCGCTCCCTTCGCGCCGAATCGGTGCGCGACGCGCTTCTCAGCGTTTGCGACCGCCTAGGTATCACCTTAATCTGCGGAGCCAACGTTGCCTCGGCGCACAAAGCTTCCGAAGGCTGGGCACTCCAAATAGACCGTCCAGCGCGGGCGCTCAAGGCAAAAAAGCACGACGACCGAAAATCGGAGCTCCGCTCGCTTCGGAAAGCGCTCGCCGATGTCCCTCGCAAGAACGAGGCCCTGCAGGCACATGCCGTAATTATCGCCACGGGCGGCAACCCCACCGGTATCGCCGATACGTTTCGCCTCCCCCTCACTTCGCTGCGCCCCATCCTCTGCCCCGTATCGGCAACGGTCGTTGGCGATCGGGCGGCATTCAAGACGTTGGATGGCCTGCGCGTCCGTGCCCGCTTGACGCTCGCCCGCAATCATAATGAGCTCTGGCACGAAGACGGTGAAGTGCTGTTTCGAACCTTCGGTATCTCGGGCGTCGCTGTCTTCAACCTCTCTCGTCGTCTCCAGCACGGCGATACGATCCTGCTCGACGTTTTCCCCGACCTCTCCAAAGACGAGTTGCTCGATATGCTCAACCGGCGCGTTGAGCTGCTCGGCGGCTTTTCGCCCCGCGATCCCCGTTGGCTCGACGGTATGCTTGCCCCGCAACTCTCCCGCGTCGTCTGCACAGCGTTCGAGCAGTGCCATCCAGGCTCCAACGATGTCATCCACCTGGTCTCGATCCTCAAGCATTTTAAGTTGCTCGTCGAAGGAACCGCCGAGGAGCGCTCGGCGCAGGTCACGCGTGGTGGCGTATCTGTCGAGAGCATCTCAACACCCAGTCTACGCGCGCGCAGCGTTGTCGACACCCCGCTTTACGTCTGCGGCGAAGCGCTCGACATCGACGCCGATTGCGGAGGCTTTAACCTTGCGTGGGCCTGGATCTCGGGCATTCGCGCTGCAAGCAGCCTGTAGCCGCGCAGTCTATAATCAAAAACGCATTCGGGCCGTCTGGGATACCGGACGGCCTCTTTCTTGCCTCTAAGGAGACCTCGATGATTGAAATCACCCAAGTCAACGCGTCGCTCGATGAAGCCGGCGATGAAAATGCCTGCCTCATTGTTGGCAAGCGAGTCGCCAAGCGCGTCCTACGTTGCAAGGACTCCGAGATCAAGTCCATCGAGCTCCACCGCAAGTCAATCGACGCTCGCAAAAAACGAGACGTCCATTTTATCCTGAGCTTTCGTGTTGAGCTGACTAGTCCCCACCTCGAGCGAGAAGCGGTCGACAGCGTTGCCGAGCGTGACCGCTCGCGCGTACGCGCGATAGAAGACGATGAGCCTTCATTCCCCTCCCCCGCCTCCGACGTACCTCAAGAACGCCCTGTCGTTGTCGGCGCCGGATGCGCCGGCCTTTTCGCTGCGCTTACGCTCGCCGAAGCAGGTCTTAAGCCCTTGCTCATCGAGCGCGGCGACCCGGCATTTCGCCGCTCGCATGCGATCGACCTCTTTCTAAAGGAGCGCATCCTCGACCCCGAAAGCAATATCCAGTTTGGCCTGGGCGGCGCGGGAACCTTCTCGGACGGCAAGCTCAATACGGGAACCAAAAATCCCGCCCATCGCCTTATCCTCGAAACCTTCGTCGAGGCGGGTGCGCCCCGCGATATTCTGTGGGATGCCAAGCCGCACATTGGCTCCGACATCCTTCCCACGGTCGTCACCGCTATATCTCAGCGCATCGAGCAGCTCGGAGGTGTCGTCCGCTATCGAACGAAGCTCGTCGACATTCGCATCGACGCGTCTGGCGCCATCACCGGTATTGATGTCCAATCGTCCCAAGACGCCGCTTGCGAGCCAATCGAGACAAAGCACCTCATCCTCGCCTGCGGGCATTCTGCTCGCGATATTTTTGAGCTCCTTAAGGGCCACAACGTGGCCCTCGCACAAAAGACCTTTGCCATGGGCGTTCGCATCGAGCATCCGCAGCGCGACATCGACCGAGTCCAATACGGAGCCTCGGCGGGACATCCTGCCCTCGGAGCAGCCCCTTACAAGCTCGTCGCCCATCTTCCCAACGGCCGCAGCGTGTTCTCGTTTTGCATGTGCCCCGGCGGGCAGGTTGTCGCCGCCTCTTCCGAGCAGGGCCACCTGTGCGTCAACGGCGCCAGTCTCAATGCCCGCGGCGGACGCAACGCAAATGCCGCCCTGCTCGTTAACGTCACACCCGAGGACCTTCCCAACGATGACCCACTCGCCGGCATCGAGCTCCAGCGTGCCTGCGAGGCGGCCGCCTATCGCCTGGGCGGTTCCAACTGGAACGCACCGGCACAGCTCGTCGGAGATTTCCTCGCAGGACGTGCCAGCAAGGCGCCCGGAAAGGTAAAGCCCACCTATCCGCTCGGTGTGACCTGGACGGCAATTGACGAAGCCCTGCCGCAGCATATCGTCGAGTCGCTCCGCCTGGGACTTCCCCTACTCGGAAAAAAGCTACGAGGCTACGACCGCCCCGACGCCGTTCTTACCGGCGTGGAGACTCGTTCGAGCTCACCGGTCACTGTCACCCGAGACCGAACGTGCCATGCCGTGTCGACCCCGGGCCTCTATCCTTGTGGTGAGGGAGCTGGATATGCCGGCGGCATCATGAGCGCGGCCACCGACGGCATCCGTTGTGCCGAAGCCCTGATCGCAGACCTCTAACGCACGAATTCCAGCGCGCAAAAGACACAGGCCCCAAGCTCCACAGGGAACTCGGGGCCTGTTCACTATTTCTTAAACCGTGCACCCTGGCGTTTTCTGCCCGATGCGAACGTGGAACCCTTGCGGGCCTGCGAACGTAAGCGCTCAATCGTCTCGTCCTCAGACGCACCCTCGAGCATCGCCCGAATCTGAACGACGGCATCGCGCAGGCGCGCCGCCTCCTCAAAGTCCATGGCAGCAGAAGCGTTACGCATATCCTCTTCCATGGTTTCGACGATCCGCACGAGCTCGTCATGCGGCAGTTCTTCCAACTGCTCCGCAAGTGTCTGCTCGGGCGCCACCGTTTCCGGCACGCCACCCTCGCCCGACTCATCGGGCGTATAGAATGCGCCATGGCCAAGAGAGTCGCCCTTCGAGCGTCCCTTGGAACCCACGGTTTTTTCGGCCTCGGCAATAAAACTTGAGATGTCGTTGATGGCCTTGCGCACCGTCTTGGGCACAATGCCATGCTCTTCGTTATATGCCATCTGAATCTCGCGACGGCGCTGCGTCTCCTCGATGGCCTCTTTCATCGAATCGGTCACAACGTCCGCATACATGATGACTTCGCCATCGGCGTTACGGGCCGCGCGGCCAATCGTCTGAATCAGCGAACGACGGTTGCGCAAGAAGCCTTCCTTATCGGCATCGAGAATTGCCACCAGTGAGACCTCGGGAAGGTCTAGGCCCTCGCGAAGCAGGTTGATGCCAACGAGAACATCGATCTTGCCCTCGCGCAGCGTTCGCAGGATCTCGACACGGTCCATCGTCGCTGTATCGGAGTGCATGTAATTGACCTTAATGCCGGCATCAAGCAGATGGTCGGTCAGGTCCTCGGCCATGCGCTTGGTGAGCGTGGTCACCAGCACGCGCTCCTTGCGGGCAACGCGCTCGCGAATCTCGTCCTCAAGATCGTCAATCTGCCCACGAACCGGACGCACATCGATCTTGGGGTCGAGCAGACCGGTCGGACGAATAATCTGCTCAACGTCGTTTTGGCTCACCCGCAGCTCGTAGTCGCCCGGTGTGGCCGAAACATAGATAAACTGGGGTATCCTTGCCTCAAACTCATCGAAACGAAGCGGGCGGTTATCGAGCGCCGAGGGCAGGCGAAAACCGTGTTCCACCAGCGTTACCTTACGCGAGCGGTCGCCTTCATGCATGCCGCGGATCTGCGGCACCGTCACATGGCTCTCGTCGATGATGCAGAGCATGTCCTTGGGAAAGTAATCGATCAGGGTAAACGGCGGCTCGCCCGGTTTTCGACCGTCCAGATGACGCGAGTAGTTCTCGATACCGTTACAAAAACCCATGGTCTCGAGCATCTCGAGATCATAGTCGGTGCGCTGCTGCAGACGCTGTGCCTCGAGCAACTTGTCGGTCGCCTTGAGCTCCGCCACGCGCTTCTCGCACTCTTCGCTGATCGATTTCAGAGCCGCCTTGACCTTCGGCTTCTCGGTCACGTAGTGCGATGCCGGCCATACGGGGATGGCCTCGTACTCACGAAGCATCTCTCCGGTGACCTCATCGATCTCGGCAATCAGCTCGACCTCGTCGCCAAAGAACTCAAACCGCAACGGATGCTCGGCATAAGGCGGATACACGTCGACAACATCGCCGCGCACGCGGAACGTGCCGCGTGCCAGGTCATAGTCATTGCGATCATATTGAATGTCAATAAGTGCATGGATAAAGTCATCACGCTCGAGCGGCACCTTCTTGTCGACGTTTGGAGCCAGACCCGCATAGTCCTCAGGAGAGCCAATGCCATAAATACACGAGACCGATGCGACAACGATCACATCGCGTCGAGAGAGCAGTGACGCGGTCGCCTGATGGCGCAGCATCTCGACCTCTTCGTTAATCGAGGAGTCTTTCTCGATATATGTATCGCTTTGCGGCACATACGCCTCGGGCTGATAGTAGTCGTAGTACGAGACAAAGTAGACCACAGCGTTGTTGGGAAAGAACTCTTTGAGCTCGCTCGCAAGCTGAGCGGCGAGCGTTTTATTGGGAGCCATGACCAGCGTCGGCTTTCCCAGGGCCTCAATAGTCTTTGCCATCGTGAAGGTCTTGCCCGAACCAGTCACGCCCAGCAAAACCTGATAGCGGTCTCCGTCCCTCACGCCCCGCACAAGTGACTCAATGGCCTTAGGCTGGGAACCAGCGGGCTCGTATGGAGACACGACCTTAAACGGCACATCAGCGCCCTCAACGCCAAAGCGCTTAAGTTCACCACCAACGCGTTCTACTTCAAATTCCGCCATGGATACTCCTAACTCATATATCTGCAGTATACGCAGGCGGCAGGCATAGTCCTATACGAACCGATCGGGATAGAGGGTCTTGTAGCGAACCCAGGCATTATTGACACGAATCAGATACGCCTGCGTCTTGGGAAAGGTGATTGCATTATGAAGCGACGTGCTCTGCTGCGCCCATCCGTCGACATTGCCCATGCCGGCGTTATAGGCGGCAATGGCGCTGTCAGTCGACCCGTTAAAATACGTTAGAAGATACGAAAGATACGCACAGCCAAACTCGATGTTCGTAGCGGGATCGTTAAGGTTGTCGGCGGAATACTCGCTACCATCGACAAGACCCTTGGCAATCATATCCTGGGCAGTCTCGGGCATCAGCTGCATCAATCCCCGAGCGCCTTGATTCGACTCAGCCTCGGGATCCCAATTCGATTCCGACTTTATGACAGCACACACCAGATATGGATCAAGATTGTGCGAAATGCTCGATTGCTTTACATACGCCTCGTAGTCAATTGGATACAAAGGCTTAAAGAAGGCGGCAGGAGCATACGAGTAGACGAGCGAAATAAAGCCGAAGACGAGCACAACGGCAAGTGGCGCAACGCGATACCACGTAAAGAAACGTGTCTTAGGCATCGGCCTCCTCCTTATCCGTTACATCCCCGAAGCCA
>URIJ01000001.1 GCA_900547835.1 uncultured Collinsella sp. | reverse complement strand
GGGATAGCGCACCAACTGCGGAGACGTATACAGTGCGGTCTTGAGCCCCTCACCACGAAGGATGGCAGCCGAAAAACGCGTGGTCGAAGTCTTGCCATTGGTACCGGCAACCTGAATGCAATCGAAATACTCATCCGGACGTCCCAGCTCATCGAGCATATCGACAACCGTCTCGAGCAAAGGACCAGCATCCCCAGAAATCCGCCCCGTATCAGCAGCCAGCCCAACAGCCTCACCAAACGAAAGCAAATCAAACGAAAAAGGAACGACATACGACCCAGAACGCTTAGCCATAACCCAAAGTCCCCCATAACAGAAAAAGAGGCCCATCAAAAAGAATGAGCCCCTCACGTTGACAATATCAGCCTTTACCCGCTTGCAGCGAGATCAAGGCCACAACCCAGTGGCCCTAACACGCCAGATGCAAACAACAACGTAAACGAACTAGGAGCGGCCCGATGCTTTGCTCGCCGCAAGTTCCGCACGCAAAGGACAGCACTTAATGTGCTGTCCGTCTTGCGCAGGACTGTCCGCAGCGGAGAGCAAAGCATCGGGACGCGCCCCCGAGTGAACCTTACGAGAAGTCAGCAACCTGAGCAGTCAGCGCCGCCAGGATCTCCTTGAGCTCAGCTGCACGGTCCCTCTTCTTCTGCACCACCGCGGGCGCGGCCTTGGCCACAAAGCCCTCGTTGGCAAGGGTCTTCTCGCAGCCGGCAAGCTCCTTCTGAGCCGTGGCGATCTCCTTCTCCAGGCGCGCCTTCTCGGCCGAAAGATCAACCTTGCCCTCGAGCACCACAAAAACCTCGACGCCGCTGTCGACCACGGCAATGCTCGCAGCCGGCTTCTCAACGTCGGTACCCATGACCAGCGAGGCGGTGTTCGCCAGCGGCTCAATCGTGGAGCGCAGGCTCTCGAGCTTCTCGATGTCCTCGGCACCGGCGCGCACGACCACGTCGAGCTCGGCCTTGGGGCTCAGGCGATAACGCGAACGCGTGGCGCGAGCGGCGGAAACGACGGTACGGCACAGCTCAAACGCGCGCTCGGCAGGCTCATCGACATACTTAGCGTAGTCGGCGGGCTCGGGCCACTTGGCGATCATGAGCGCCTCGGCGCGGTCCACGTTGCCCTCGGCATCCAGGTCGAGCACGCTCGCCGGCATATTGTCCCAGATCTCCTCGGTGACAAACGGCATGAGCGGGTGCATCAGGCGAATGGAGGTGTCGAGCACAAAGATCAGGTTGCGCTGAGCCTGCAGACGGCCCTCGCCCTTCAGGCGGGCCTTGGTGACCTCGACGTACCAGTCGCAGACCTCGTTCCAGAAGAACTGCTGCACGCCGCGGGCCATGTCGCCAAAGGTGTAGTTCTCGATGCCCTCGGTGACCATCTTGACGGCCTTCGCCAGGCGGCTGAACATCCAGGCGTCGGCCGGCGTCTCCACGACGGGCTCGCCGGGCGTGTAGCCCTCCATGTTCATGAGCAGGAAGCGGCTGGCGTTCCAGATCTTGGTCACAAAGCTCTTGGCCTGGTCGGTGCGCGGGCTGTCGATGAGCTTCTTGGTCTTCTTATCGATGTTCGCGTCAAACTTGACGTCCTGGTTGTTGGTGCACAGCGTCAGCAGGTTGTAGCGCATGGCGTCGGCGCCGTACATACCGATGAGGTCCATGGGGTCAACGCCGTTGCCCTTGGACTTGGACATGCGGCTGCCGTCCTTGGCCAGGATCGTCGGGTAGATGACGACGTCCTTAAACGGCACCTCATCCAGGAAGTACAGCGAGCTCATGACCATGCGGGCGACCCACAGCGCGATGATGTCGCGCGCGGTGACGAGCGCCGTCGTGGGGTGATGTCCCTCGAGCAGCTCCGGCTTTTGCGGCCAGCCCTGCGTGGCGAAGGTCCACAGCTGCGAGCTGAACCAGGTGTCCAGCACGTTCTCGTCCTGATGCACGTGATGGCCGCCGCACTTGGGGCACACGTCGGTGTCCTCGGTAAGGGCGTCCTCCCAGCCGCAGTCCTCGCAGTAGAACACGGGGATGCGGTGGCCCCACCACAGCTGGCGGCTGATGCACCAATCCTTGAGGTTCTCCATCCAGGTGGTGTAGGTCTGCGTCCAGCGCGCGGGGTGGAAGGTAACCTTACCGGAGTTAACGGCGTCAAGCGCCGGCCCCTTGAGCTTGTCAACGGCCACAAACCACTGCTCGGACAGCCACGGCTCAAGCGCGGCGTCGCAGCGGTAGCAGTGCATGACGGAGTGATCAAGGTCCTCGACGTGATCGAGCAGGTCGTGCTCCTCGAACCACTTGATGACGGCCTCGCGGCACTCGTCGCGGTTCATACCGGTGAACTCGCCGTAGCCCTCGACGACCACCGCGTGCTCGTCGAAGATGTTAATCTGCGGCAGGTCGTGGGCCTGACCCATGGCGTAGTCGTTGGGGTCGTGAGCAGGCGTTACCTTGACGAAGCCAGAGCCGAAATTGGCGTCGACATGCCAATCCTCAAAGATGGGGATCTCGCGGTCGACGATGGGGAGCTTGACGGTCTTACCCACAAAGGCGGCCTTCTCGGGGTCCTTCGGGGAGACGGCGACGCCCGTGTCGCCGAGCATGGTCTCGGGGCGCGTGGTGGCGACGACGATGTAATCCTGGCCGTTGACCGGCTCGGTCAGCGGGTAACGCAGGTGCCAAAGGTGGCCCTTCTCGTCCTTGTACTCGGCCTCGTCGTCCGAGATGGCGGTGGTGCAGTTGGGGCACCAGTTGACGATGCGCTTGCCGCGGTAGATCAGGCCGTCGTGGTACCAGTCGCAGAAGACCTTGCGCACGGCCTGCGCGTAGTCCTCGTCCATGGTAAAGCGCTCGTTATCGAAGTCAACGGAGCAGCCCATACGCTTGATCTGCTCGACGATGATGCCGCCGTACTCGTGGGTCCAATCCCAGCAAGCGTCGACAAACTTGTCGCGGCCGATCTCCAGGCGGCTGATGCCCTCACTCTTGAGCTTCTTGTCGACCTTAGTCTGCGTGGCGATACCGGCGTGGTCGGTACCGAGCACCCAGCGCGTGGACTTGCCGCGCATGCGGGCCATACGGATGATGGCGTCCTGGATGGAGTCGTCGGTAGCGTGACCCATGTGAAGCTTGCCGGTAACGTTGGGAGGCGGAATGGTGACGGTGCAGTCGCCCACGCCCTCACGGCGCTTGTAGTAGCCGCCGTCGAGCCACTTCTGCAGGATCGCCGGCTCGTTGGTCGACGGATCGTAGTTCTTGGGCATCTCTTCCATATATCTCTCCCTTGCCCGTCGGGGAGGAATGTAGGCCCGATTTTCGCTCGGTCAGGTCCTGGGCTCGCTCGAAGACCACATTAAGTGGTCTTCGGCTCGTGCGGAATCTACGAAAATCGGGCCTACATTCCTCCCCTTAGGTATCGATTACTTCAGTCTGAATTGACTTTGCCGAGGCTTAAACAAACACACAGAATAACACAGGTAGTTGGGGTTATTGCGTATATATAAAATAGCCTCCGACCGCGGATGGTCGGAGGCTATTTGCAAGCACGTTTTTGGCAGGTTTACCCGTAGATGCGTTGGGGCTGCTCTTCGCCCTTTACGGAGGCTTCGGTCACGATGACCTTGGCGACGCCCTCCTCGCTGGGCAGGTCGAACATCGTCTGCTGCAGCACGTCCTCGCAGATGGAGCGCAGGCCGCGGGCGCCGGTCTTACGGGCAAGCGCCATTCGGGCGATCTCGTGCAGGGCGGCATCCTCAAACTCAAGCTCAACGTCCTCGAGCTGGAACATCTTACGGTACTGGCGCACCACGGCGTTCTTGGGCTCCGTCAGGATCGACACCAGGTCATCCTCGTCGAGCGCCTGCGTCTGGGTGACGACGGGCGTACGGCCCACGAACTCGGGGATCATGCCAAAGGCGTTGAGATCCTGCGGGAGCACCTGACGCAGCAGGTCGTTCTCGTCGACCGAGGTGGGGCCGGCGATCTCGGAGTTAAAGCCCACGCCCTTGTTGCCCACGCGGTCGGCGATGATCTTGTCCAGACCCACAAAGGCACCACCGCAGATAAACAGGATGTTGGTCGTGTCGATCTGCAGCAGCTCCTGCTGGGGATGCTTGCGGCCGCCGGTGGGCGGAACGCTTGCCACCGTGCCCTCAAGAATCTTAAGCAGCGCCTGCTGAACGCCCTCGCCCGAAACATCGCGGGTGATGGAGAGGTTCTCGGCCTTGCGGGCGATCTTGTCGATCTCGTCCACGTAGATAATGCCAACCTGCGCGCGCTCGATATCGCCATCGGCAGCATTGATGAGCTTAAGCAGGATGTTCTCCACGTCCTCGCCCACGTAACCGGCCTCGGTGAGTGCGGTGGCATCGGCGATGGCAAACGGCACCTCGAGGATGCGCGCGAGCGTCTGGGCCAGCAGCGTCTTGCCGGTACCGGTGGGGCCGAGCAGCAAGATGTTGGACTTGGCGAGCTCCACCTCATCTATGTCATCGTCAAACTGGCCGCCCATACCCGAGGCCTCGTCAAAGGCAGACACCGCGGCGCCGCCCTCAATCACGCGGCGGTAGTGGTTGTACACGGCCACCGACATGGCGCGCTTAGCGTCCTCCTGGCCCATAACATAGGCCGAAAGCTCGTCATAGATCTCGTGCGGCGTCGGCACGTGTGTGATGACCTGACGGTCGTCCTCGAGCTCAAAACCCTCGGCCTCGGGGTCAACGGCGGGCTGGGACGCAGCCTGGCCGTGGTCGTTGAGGAAACCCGGGAGATTGCCGTTGCGGGCGGCGTCCATAAAGTCCGAAGCCAGCGACTCCTCAAGGATCTCGGAGCAGGCGGCGACGCATTCGTCGCAGATAAAGATGTTGGTCGGACCCTTAACAAGGCGGCGAACCTGACCCTGCTCTTTTCCGCAGAAGGAGCAGCGGATGGGGTTGCCGTTCTCGTCAAAGTTGTCCTGCATGTTACCGGCCATCCTAGGCGTCCTTCGCGGCAAGATCGCGCGAGGTGACGATACGGTCGATCAGGCCGTAGTCGAGGGCCTCGGCAGCGGTCAGGTAATTGTCGCGCTCGGTATCGGCCTGGACCTTCTCGATGGGCTGGCCCGAGGCATCGGACAGGATCTGGTTGAGCTCGCGGCGGGTCTTCTTGATCTCCTCGGCCACGATCTCGATTTCGGTCTGCTGGCCCTGGGCACCGCCGCTGGGCTGGTGAATCATGACCTTGGAGTGCGGCAGGCAGAAGCGCTTGCCCTTGGCGCCGGCCGAAAGCAGCACGGCGGCCATGGACGCAGCCATACCGACGCAAATGGTGGAAACCTGCGGCTTAATGAAGTTCATGGTGTCCAGAATCGCCAGGCCGGAGTAGACCTCGCCGCCGGGCGAATTGATGTAGAGCGAGATATCCTTCTCGGCATCCTGACTCTCAAGATGCAGCAGCTGGGCAACGACCAGGTTGGCGCTGACGGAGTTGATCTCCTCGCCCAAGAAGATGATGCGGTCGTTGAGCAGGCGCGAATAGATATCGTAGCTGCGCTCGCCGCGCGGCGTCTGCTCGATAACGTATGGCACGAGGGCGGAATCGAACTTAGCGATCATACGCATCTCCATTTCTCTTACGGACCAATAGTGGTTCTAGACAAACGTACGGTGCCCGCATGCTATGCATTGGCTGGCACCGTACGAAGCAACCGGATAACCGGCTTATAACTTTACCCCATCACGGGCGCATCCATGCGCTCGCGGAAAAGGTGGCGAGAATTACTCGACGTCCTTGGCGGTCTCGTCGACCTCGGTCACCTTGGCGTTCTCGACCAGGTGGTCGACGGCCTTGGAGCGACGGATGGACTCGCGGACGGCAGGCATGCGGCCATCGGCAATGAACTCGGCCTTGGAAGCCTCGACGTCCTTGACGCCGGCCTTCTCGAACTCGGCGTTGATGTCGTCCTCGGTGACCTCAATCTTGAGCTCGCGGGCGAGAGCGTCGAGAGCCAGGGACTCACGAGCAACGTCGTTGGCCTGCTTGTGCAGGTCGCCGATGAACTGCTCCATGGTCAGGCCGGAAGCGGGCAGCCAGGTGTCCAGCGTCATGCCGCGGGCAGCGAGGTTGGACAGGAAGTTCTGGCCAAGCTCCTCAAAGACGGACTGCTCGTAGTCGGCGTCCATCTCGTCGAGCTGCAGGCGCTCGGCGAGAGCGGAGACGCAACGGTTCTCCTTCTCGGCCGGGAGGCGGGAAGCCTTGTCCTGCTCGATCTCGATCTTGATGGCGTCGCGCATGGCGTCGATGCTGTCGAAGCCAAAGTCGGACTTGACGAGCTCGTCGGTGAGCTCGGGGGTGTTGCGGACCTTGATGCCCTTGACGGTGACCTCGACGGTGTGGGTCTCGGCCTCCTCGCCCTCCTCGACCTCGTCGGTCCAGGTGACGGTCTTGACGTCGTCAACGTTAGCGCCGATCAGGGCCTCGTTGAACTCCTTGGGGTTGCTGTCGCTACCGGCGATGAGCATGCGGCCCTCGGCGGCAAAGTTGTCGGCGTTCTCGACGGCCTTGAGGTCGACGGTAACGTAGTCCTCGGCCTCGACGGCGCGACCCTCGACGTCCTCGAAGGTGGCACGGTAGTTGAGGAGCATCTCGACCTGGTTGTTGATCTCGGACTCGGTGACCTCCGCAGGAGGCATCTCGATCTCGACGGCGTCGAAGGAGGAGAGCTCAGCAGCAGGACGCAGGGAGAACTCGACGGTGTAGGTGTAGTCCTCGTGATCCTTGGCGAGGTCGAGCTCCTTGTAGTCACCGTTCTTGGTGGGGACGATGTCCAGCTCGTTGAGGACGACGGGCTCGTTGGCAGCGATCAGGTCGTTGGTGGCCTGAGCGAGGGTAGCCTCGGCGCCAAGAGCAGAGTCGATGACCGGACGGGGAGCCTTGCCGGCGCGGAAGCCCGGGAAGCGGTACTTCTTGGCGGTGTCCTTGTAGGCCTTCTTGATCGCGGCGTCGACGTCGGCGGCCGGGATGGTGACCGTAGCGGTGAGCTTGGCGTCCTTGACGTCAGAAGCGGTGATGTTCAACACGTTCCTCCTCATACTGCCCAGCTTATCTGAGGTGCTGGTACCTTTATGCAACAAAGAGTCGCGACGGCCGAAGCCGACGCAGATGCGTTGGTGCGGGCGAAAGGACTCGAACCTTCACGGGAATCCCACCAGAACCTAAATCTGGCGCGTCTACCAATTCCGCCACGCCCGCATGAGCGCACAGACTAGGAATGATAGCAGATACGAACGGCAAGCGCACGCACACCTTTTACAAGCTCACGACCTCACCACGAGTGCAAAAGGCGGGACGAGTTGCCCCGCCCCGCCAATTACGACTTGTTCGCCGACACGCTACTCCCCCAGCAGGGCCTTCTCGGGCGTGATGGGCAGTGAGCGAACCTGATGGCCGGTGGCGTGCGCCACGGCCGAGGCTACTGCGGCGAGCGGCGTGTTGATGACGACCTCGCCGATCGACTTGGCGCCAAACGGGCCCGTCGGCTCGTAGCTCGGCTCAAAGGCCACGCGAATGCTGCCGATATCCAGGCGCGTGGGCAGCTTGTAGCTCATAAAGTTGCCGGTGCGCAGGCGGCCGCGGTCATCGTGCTCGACAATCTCATAGAGCGCGTGGCCGATACCCTGGGCAATGCCGCCCTCGGCCTGGACGCGCGCGAGCGCCTCGTTGATCACGGTGCCGCAGTCGACGGCGGCGGCGTAATCCACAACAGTCACCTTGCCGGTGGCCTTGTCGACCTCGACCTCGGCAATGCCGGCCATAAACGGCGGGGGCGAAACGGGCAGGCAGGCAGAGGCGTGCGAGGTCAGCGCGTCGCCGCCCGCGATGTTCTTGACGCACAGGTTGGCAAAGTCGCGCAGCGTGAGGTAGCGTCCGCACTCGCGAGCGGCGCGCTCGTCGGACAGTCGCACGTACTGACCATCGAAGACCACGTCGGCGGCGTCAACGTCCCACATCTGGGCGGCCTTGGCGCAGATCTTCTCGCGCAGCTCGGTCGCGGCGTTCTTGGCTGCCAGGCCCGTCACGTACGTGCCCGAGCTCGCGTACGAGCCGGCGTCGAACGGCGACACGTCGGTGTCCACGCCGCGCACCACGATCAGCGAACTCTCCACGCCCAGCTCCTCGGCGGCAATCTGCGCCAGGATCGTGTCGACGCCCATGCCGTTATCGGTGGCGCCGGTGCCGATGGTAATGAAGCCGTCCTCTTCCAGGCGCATGTCGATGCCGGCGATGTCCACGTTGGAAATGCCCGAGCCCTGCATGGTGAGCGCGCAGCCCAGGGCACGCACGCGGTCGCCCAGGTCGACGGCTAGTGGCTTGTCTCGCCAGCCGATCATGTCCATCGCGCGCAGCAGGCAGCGGTCGAGTGCGCAGGCGTTGAGCTTCTCGTTGTAGTACTGCGGCATGACCTCGCCCTCGTGCACCATATTCTTAAGGCGCAGGTCGGCGGGGTCCATGTGCAGCATGTCGGCGAGCTCGTTGACGGCACTCTCCACGGCAAACTGGCCCTGGGTGGCACCGTAGCCGCGATACGCGCCGCCGCGGTTGGTGTTGGTGTAGACGGCGTCCCACCTAAAGCGGCTCGCCTTCACATGGTTGTAGATGGGCAGGCTCTTGTGGCCCGAAAGGCCGATCGTCGTGGTGGCATGCTCGCCGTACGCGCCGGCGTTGGACAGCGTATGCAGGTCGATGGCCGTGATGGTGCCGTCGTTCATGGCGCCCAGCTTAACGGTCATCTGCATCTGGTGGCGCGAGTTGCCCGCGGTGATGGTCTCCTCGCGGGTGTAGCAGCAGTAGCTCGGACGACCGGTCTGCTGGGTCACGAACGCCACGAAGATCTCGCAGCAGCCCGTCTGCTTGGAGCCAAAGCCGCCGCCGATGCGCGGCTTGATGACCTGCACCTGCGACTGCGGAATGTCGAGCGACTGCGCGACCATGCGGCGCACGTGGAAGGGCACCTGCGTGGAGGTGGTCACCGAGATG
This sequence comes from uncultured Collinsella sp., assembly GCA_900547835.1. GTDB lineage: Bacteria > Actinomycetota > Coriobacteriia > Coriobacteriales > Coriobacteriaceae > Collinsella. Next base: position 35,596 of record URIJ01000001.1, on the reverse strand, counting down.
CGGCCGAACGCGTCGGTCGTCGCGAAGGCGCGGAAGGTCTCCATGGGCGCGGTCTGCGTGGCCTGGCTGGTGTAAGTGCGCTCAAAGACGATGTCGCTCTGGGCGAAGGCCTCGTCCAGATCGCCAAAATCACTGGTACCGCTGCACACCAGATTGCGAGCAACGTCGCCGCCCTGCGGGAACATAAAGGTCACGTCGCCCTCGGGGTGGACCACGATGTCGTTATCGAGTGCCTGGGTAAAGTCGAGCAGCGGCTCGAGCACCTCGTAGTCGACCTTGATGAGCTTGAGTGCCTTATCGGCGGCCTCCTCGGTCTCGGCGGCGACGATCGCCACCTCCTCGTTTTGGTAGCGCACCAGGTTCTCGAGGATCAGGCGGTCGTAGGGACTAGGCTGCGGATAGCTCTGGCCGGCGATGGTAAAGCGGCGCTTGGGCACGTCCTCGTAGGTGTAGACGCCCACCACGCCGGGCACCTTCAGGGCGCGCGAGGTGTCGATGGAGCGGATCTTGGCGCGAGCATACGGGCTGCGCTTGAGTTTGACGATGAGCGCGCCGGCGGGCACCATATCGCCCGTGTAGACGGGACGGCCCTCGAGCAGGGCCTTCGAGTCCTTCTTAGGCTGCTTGTGGGTGATCTGCTTGTAGGTGACGCCGTCGCAGCTGGTGTCGTTGACCGGCAGCTCGGGCATCTCAAAGCCCACCTGCACGCCAGACTCGTTAAGGAAGCGGACGATGGCGCGCAGCTGGCTCTCGTAGCCGCTGCAACGGCACAGGTTGCCGGCGAGCTGGCGCGAGAGCTCCTCGCGCGTTGCGACGAGGCTCGGATCCTCCTTGGCGGCGCGGGCGAGCGCCAGCACGTTCATGATAAGGCCGGGGGCGCAAAAACCGCACTGCTCGGCGCCTTCGGCAGCCATCGCACGGGCGAGAGCCTCGGACTCGACCTTAAGGCCCTCAAGCGTGGTGATGGTGTGTCCCTCAACACGGGCGGCGGGAACCGAGCAGCTCAGCACCGGGTCGCCGTCGAGCCACACCGTGCACAGGCCGCAGTTGGTGGTTTCGCAGGCACAGCGCACCGACGCGCAACCCTGCTCGCGCAGCAGCGCGAAGAGCATGGTGTCGGGGGCAATCTGAACCTTGACCTTGCGGCCGTTGAGCGTAAAGGAAAGATCGATGAGTTTGGCAGCCATTAGCGCACCTCGCTAGAATCGACGCCGGGCACGCGGCGGCAGGAATACTCGTCCGTGGCAAACTTAGGCACTTGCACGGTCTCGAGCTCGCGGGCAAGCGCGGCCGAAAGCTCAATGCCGGCGGCGCGGCGCACGGCCTGCACGGCAAGCGGGGCCGAGATGCAGCGGCGGTAGTCGGCCGAGCCCCACAGGTTGGTGCCGTAGCTCAGCGCGCGCACGGATGCGGCAAGGGCGCGAAGCTCGTCCTCGGAAGGCTGCTCGCTGGTAAGGCCGCACGCCGCGCCCTGCAGCAGGGTCGCGCGCAGCGGACGGGCACCCACGGTGACATGCCAGCTGTTGTCCCACCAGGCGGCGGTGACGTTTAAGGAGGGGAAGTCGGTCGCGGCCTTGCGCACGGCCTCATAGCTCGCGCGGTAGTCGTGCTTAACGACCACGACGTGCTCGATCACGTCGCGAACGTAGCCCATCCGCACGAACTCCGCGAGCGGCACGCGGCCGGCACCCGTCAGCTCAACATACGAATCGAGCGCCAGGAAGGCCGAGAGCACGTCCGAGAAACCAAAACGGCCGTAGATGCTGCCGCCCACCGTGGCGGTATTGCGCAGCTGCACGCCCACGATGTCGTGGACGGCGAACTCAAAGACATGGTTGACAAGCGCGTTGAGCCCGGCATGGCGCTCGAGCTGGCGCAGGGTGCACATGGCACCGATGCGAAACTCGGTCTCGGTCTCCTCGATCTGATCGAGTCCGCAGGCCGAAAGGTCAATCGCCGTCGCCACACGACGCGAACCCAGGCGCATCCAGATGCCGCCGCCCACAATCTTGTTGTTGCGGTTCTTCTGCAAGAGCTCATAGGCTTCGGCCGCGTTTCCAACACGGACGTAGGTACCGAACTTGAGCACGTTCTCCCCCATCTCTCCACTTGTCCAGTACGTTTAAGTGTACCAAACGAGGGGGCGCCGCCATCGTCACCATAGAAAAAGGCTCCCAGCCGGATAGCTGGGAGCCTCATCACATGCTATGTCGAGCGAAGATTTAGCAGACGCCCTGGGCGAGCATGGCGTCGGCGACCTTCAGGAAGCCGGCGATGTTGGCGCCCATGACAAAGTTGCCCTCCTGGCCATACTCCTTGGCGGTGTCGTCCACGTTGTGGAACATGCCGCGCATGAGCTGCTCGAGCTTGCCGTCGACCTCCTCGAAGGTCCAGGACAGGTGCTCGGCATTCTGGCTCATCTCCAGGCCGGATACGAGTACGCCGCCGGCGTTGGCAGCCTTGCCGGGCATAAAGGCGACGCCGTTCTCCTGGAAGTAGGTCGTGGCCTCGATGGTCGTGGGCATGTTCGCGCCCTCGCCGACCACCTTGCAGCCGTTGGCGACGAGCGCCTGGGCGTCCTCGAGCAGCAGCGTGTTCTCGCGAGCGCAGGGCAGCGCGATGTCGCAGGGCAGCTGCCACACGCCGCGGCCGTCGCCCTCGTGCCACACGGCGCTGGGCCTCTCGTCAACGTACATAGCGAGCGTAACGCCCTTGTCGTGGCCGGAGCGCTTCTTGTTGTAGATGAGCTCGAGCACGGTGTAGTCGATGCCGTCGGGATCCTCGACCCAGCCGTGGGTATCGGAGCAGGCCAGCACCTTGCCGCCGAGCTGGGAGACTTTCTGGACGGCGTAGATGGCGACGTTGCCGGAGCCATGAACGACGACGTTCTTGCCCTCGAAGGAGTCGCCGCGGCTCTTGAGGTACTCGTCCACAAAGTAGGCCAGGCCGTAGCCGGTGGCCTCGGTACGGGCGAGCGAGCCGCCAAAGGAGAGGCCCTTGCCGGTGAGGACGCCGGTCCACTCGTTGGTCAGGCGCTTGTACTGACCGAACAGGTAGGCAACCTCGCGGCCGCCAACGCCCAGGTCGCCGGCGGGAACGTCGGTGTTGGGGCCGATGTGGCGATAGAGCTCGGTCATGAAGGACTGGCAGAAGTGCATGATCTCGTTGTTGGACTTGCCCTTGGGGTCAAAGTCGGAGCCGCCCTTGCCGCCGCCCATGGGAAGGGTGGTCAGGCTGTTCTTGAGGATCTGCTCCAGACCCAGGAACTTGAGCATACCCAGGGTGACCGTCGGATTAAAGCGCAGGCCGCCCTTGTAGGGTCCAATGGCAGAGTTGAACTCGACGCGATAGCCGCGGTTGACCTGAACCTTGCCCTGGTCGTCGACCCAGGGAACACGGAACATGACGATGCGCTCGGGCTCGACGAGGCGCTCCAGCAGGGCGGCCTCCTCGTACTCGGGGTGGGCGTCGAGCGCCGGCTGGATGGTGCCGAGGATCTCGGTCGCGGCCTGGATGAACTCAGGCTGCTCGGGATAGCGGGCCTTGAGCTCTTCGAGAACTTTCTGCGTGTAGCTCATGCTTCCTCCAATGATGGGAAACGAAAATGTTGGTCGCGGCACCCTATGCGCCGCGAGCTTTATCGAGTATGGATAATATCGCACTGTTGCAGCAAAGTTTCGCATAAGCCGACGAGCAGATGTTTCGTTTTGATTACGATGCAGGTAGAAGCGTTTTTGAGTGTCTGACGCGCAAAACCCGTGTTTCAAACCTGTTTCGTCCACGTGTTCCAAACCACCACAAAGGGGACAGGCACCTTTGTGGTGGTTTTGGTAGCTAGAGGACGAGCTGGTGGTAGTCGGCGGGGGTTACGCGGCCCTCGGTGGCGGCGCGGAAGGCGGCGAGGGCATCGCCCGAGAACGGCATGACCCAGCACAGGCCGCAGCCGGCGGTGATGGAGCCGGGCAGCGGCATGATGCGCCCGGGCACACCGGCGGCAAGGCACAGTTGCTCGCATTCCATCACATCGAAGGTGCTGTCGAACGACACGATGATCTTGCGTTCGTGGTCGAGGGCATCACCGGACGGGCCTTCGCGGTGTGCCTCACGATACGCCGCGGCGGCCGCTTCCTCTTCCGCGGTGTGCCCGCAGCCTCCGCAGCCGCAAGTACAAGGCTCGGACCCATCGCAAGTGCAAGGTTCCCCGGTATCGGGGCAGATATCGTGAGGCATGGCAACTCCCATCGTCTAGGCGAGTAACTCGGCCGCCGCAAACTCCTCGGGCGTATTGACGTTTTCGAAGCAGAGCGTGGAGCCGGCGGCCTTAACGATCTGCAGCTCATCCATATAACCGGCCTGAACGCGATTGATCAGGCAGCGAATGCGCTGGCGATCGCAGGCGAGTAGCTCTTGGGCAACCGGCGCACACGCGTCACGGCGCCAGACGGCGCAAAGCGGCTCAATCCCCCGCTCCTCGCGCGGCACGCACACGTCGAGCGCCTCGGCCTCGACACGATCGGCAAGCGCGCCGATGAGTTCCGGCGAGACAAACGGCATATCGCAGGCAACGATCGCCACGAGAGGCAGCCGGGCCGCAGTCAGCGAACTCGCGATGCCGCGCATGGCGCCCGCCGGCCCCTCAAGGTCCGACACTATTCGCGGCACCAGGCCGCCAAACGCGCGCTCCTCAAGGTAGGAAAGCTCGCTGGGACGCGAAGTCGTCACGACCAACTCGCCGGCAACTGGCGCCAGCCGACCCAGCACGCGTTCGATGAGCGGCTCGCCGCAAAACGCCATGCGAGCCTTATCACAGCCCATGCGCGAGGACAGCCCGCCCGCTTGGACGACACAAGAAAGATCGGCACGTCTTACGGTAGTCATACGGCAAAACACCTCCATCGGCATGCTCGAAACCCGGTGCACGAAGCTAAATACCGCCGCCGAAATAGCGGCGCTACGAAAAGCTCGTGCAAAAACAAAACAGCGCCTTTGCGGCACGCAGCAAGACCGCGAGCACAAAAGCGCTGGTAGCGTATGGCGGGAACGTATGTGAATCGAACACATCCAAGACGTTTTGCACGCCTCGCAACGGTTTTGAGGACCGCGGAGCCCACCGGAGCCCATCCGTTCCCAAGTGCGCCGGTATTTTACCAAACCAAACAGGCCCCATCCCAAAAAGACGAGCAAGAAGTTGCGGTGGAATAGTTCTTGTTTAGGCTGCAAGACCCCAAAAACAGGAACTATTTCACCGCAACTGATAAGGGTGGCCTAGCGCAGGGAGCGCAGGCCGCCGGCTTCTTTGTCGAGCACCGTGAAGCGCACGGCATCCAGGTGTTCCAAGATGCTGATGGCACGCTTGCGCGACACGCCCAGCGCCTCGCGCAGCACGCTCGTGGTAGCAGCGCCACCGGCGTCGGCAATGGCAGAGGCGACGAGCTCACGCGCGCAGGCCTCAGCAGCTGCAGACAGGGCCACATCGCGCTCGACCTTTACGATAGAGCGGTTGAGCGAAAGCTCGCGCAGGGCACGCGTCATGGTGTCGCGATCGAGCTGCAATTGCTCGCCCACCTCGGGCAACGTCGGTGCATCGAGGCCGGCTTCGTCCAGCAAGGCAACGATACGTTCGCAGGCCTCGCGCACCACACGCGCCGCGGCGGCAGCGGAGTGCGGATCGAATACCTCGGCGCCCTCGGAGGCACACACGCCGCGCGAGCAGCCCTCGGCAATCAGAGCCGCGGCAACGCCATCATCAGCAGCGGGCCAGGCGGCATGGGCAACGGCGCCGGGCGTAAAGCCCGTCTCCTTGGGAGCCGCCGCGTGCATAGCGGCCAGGGTCGCCGCCAGCACGTCCATGGCGGCATCGAGCACGGCAGCATTCACATACAGCCTACCGCCCGAGCCCGCAAGCTCGCGCACAGCACCTCGCGCCACCAACTCGTTCAGCGCGGCATCGGCCCCACCGGAAACAAGGTCTAGCGCCGCGGCAACGTCGGCAGCCACGACCGGCAACGTCTGCAGCGCCAACCACGCCTCAACACCAGCGACGGCATCGCCGGCCTCAAGCGCTGCAAGCAGCGTGCGCTCCCCCGCCGAAAGCTCTCGCGTACGACGGCAGCGCGAAAGCAGCACGCGCCCGCCGCCAATGAGCATAACGGGCGAATACGACAGCACCACGGCACGGTCTCCGGCACGCAGCGGCAGCGGCTCCTCCAGGCGCACCTGCACGGTACGGGTCTCGCCCACCGCCATGGGGGCCTCGCCCTCCAAAAGCATGATGCGGCCGACGACCTCGGCCGTGCCGGCCATCACATGCACACGCGCGCCCGACTCGAGCACGCGCGGCTTGGCTCCCTCGCGACCCAAATACGTAAACGTCATCATAAAGCGCATCGTCTGGCCAAAGCGGCCCGCCACGCCGAGCATCTCACCGCGGTCAAGTGCGGCGACGCCATCGCCCACCAAGTTGAGCGCCACACGCTGACCGGGCAGCGCCTGCTGAGTGTCGCCATGCACTTGGATCCCACGCACGCGACAGGCCGTGCGCGACGGCAGCGCGACGAGCTCATCGCCCACCGCAACCGGCGCATCGTGCAACGTTCCCGTCACGACAGTGCCGACGCCCTTGATCGTAAAGCAGCGGTCAATCGGTAGACGCGGCGCGGCATCAGTGAGCTCGGCACGGGCACGGCAGGCATCCCAGCAAGCGGCAACCTGCTCGTCGAGCACGGCGAGCAGCCTTTCAATCCCCTCGCCTGTCTTGGACGACACAGGCACGATCGGCGCGTCCGCAAACACGGTACCCGACAAAAAGTCATCGACATCGAGCTCGGCAAGCTCGGTCATCTCGTTATCGGCCAAGTCGCACATCGTCAGCGCGACCACCATATGCGTAACGCCCAGCAGCTCCAGCACACGCACGTGCTCGCGGGTCTGCGGCATCACGCCCTCGACGGCCGAATCCACCAGCACGACCACGTCGATGCCCGTGGCACCCTGCACCATGGCGCGCAAGTAATGCGCGTGGCCCGGCACGTCGACCAGGCCGACGATCTTGCCACTCGGCAGCGCCAGCTCGCCAAAGCCCAGCTCCACGGTCATACCGCGACGGCGCTCGACCTCCAGACGGTCGGGATTCTTGCCGGTCAGTGCCTCGATCAATGCCGACTTACCATGGTCAACGTGACCCGCCGTGCCAACGATAACGGGACACTCCACCAGCGCCTGAACCTCACTCATTGAGCAATCGCCTTCTCAACGCACGCGACGAGCGTCGATGCCGCCGTCTCGATATCGCGGTCGCCCACAAGCGTACGGACGTCAAACAAAATGCGATCGTGCGAGGTTCGTGTGACGACCGGTGTGTCGAAGTCCTGGACAAGCGAGCGCTTGAGCGCGTCAACCGTCAGGCGCTCGTCAACAAGACGCACGGCAACGCACATCGTGGGCAGCTCCACGGTAGGCAGCGAGCCGCCACCGGGGGTCGACGATTCCTCGACAATCTCCAACTCAACGGCGCACGGGCAACCGGCCTTATCGAGCCCGGCGACCATACGATCGCGCAGCTTGCGGGCACGTCGCTCCAAATGAGCCTGCGGAAGCGTGAGCATGCTGAGCACCGGAATATCGCGATGGGCAACATCGGCACCGTCCATGTAGATGCGCAGCGTGGCCTCGAGCGCCGTGAGCGCCAACTTGCCCGGGCGCAGGGCGCGCATAAGCGGATGCGACCCACAGGCCTGGACCGGGTCACGACGGCCCATGATGATGCCCGCCTGTGCGGCACCGAGCAATTTATCGCCCGAGCACGACACCAAATCGAGCCCTGCCGAAACCGAAGCCGGCGTGGTTTCCTCGCCGCCGCGAACCAGGATGTCGTCAGGCAACAGCGCCCCTGAGCCCTGGTCTTCATAGAACAGCAGGCAATGCTTATGGGCCAGTGCGGCGAGCTCCCTTGAGCTCACTTCCTCGTGAAAACCCTCGATGCGATAGTTGGAAGGATGGACCTTCAAGATCATGGCCGTTTCGGGCGTGATGGCGCGCTCGTAGTCGCCCAGATGTGTGCGGTTGGTGGCGCCGACCTCGACGAGTTTGGCGCCCGAGGCCGCCATGACATCGGGGATGCGGAAGCTGCCGCCAATCTCGACAAGCTCGCCGCGGCTGACGATGACCTCTTTGCCTGCGGCATGGGTCGCCAGCACCAGCAGCACCGCGGCGGCGTTGTTGTTGACCACGAGCGCGTCCTCGGCACCGGTGAGCGAGCGAATCAGCTGCGCGGCATGCTCCTTGCGCGACCCGCGCGAACAGGTGTCCACGCTGTACTCGAGTGTGCTGTAGCCGCGCGCGACCTCGGCCACGGCCTTGGCGGCCGACTCCGCGAGCGGGGCTCGGCCCAGATTGGTATGGATAACAACACCCGTGGCGTTGACGGCGGGACGCAGGCTCGGCAGTGCGGAGCGATGCGCACGCCACTCGATGGCCGATGCCAGCTCGCGCTTGGAGCGCGGATCGGCGCCGGCACGAATCGCGGCGCGCTCCTCGTCGAGCTCGGCCATGACGGCGGCATGCACCACCGCGTCGCAGGTCTCCCCCGCCGCCTTCACCACCGGCCACTCGGCAAGCAGCTCGTTGACGGAAGGAATGGCGCGCAGGCGGGCGCGCACCTCATCGGACATGTTCTGGCTATCGCTCATGTGCGGCCTTTCAAAAGAAACGTGGATCAGTCGAATACATCAGCTGAGTCAATTACTCGTCATTATCCCCGCGCGCGACAATCTTTTCCACGCGAACGGCGTTTTCCTGGGTGAGCGCGGCGCCCGTCAACGGGTCCCAACGCAACGGCGTATGGTCGAGCGGGCCCACGCCCAAGGCTTGAGCGCAACCGGCATCGGCGCCAAATGAACGCCCACCGGGGGCGGCCGATGTAAAGATGCACGCCGGATGCAGATACGGCGTCGTCTCCACGCGCACGCGGTCGCGGCCCATATCGCTCACGAGCTCGACGATCTCGCCGTCGGCGATGCCCATGCGCGTAGCAGCATCGGCATTCATCTGCACGGCATCCAGGTCCGATCCAGCCTCGGCGGCACCTTGGGCCGCAAGCCTTCGCGAGGTATGCGACTCAAAGGGTCGATTGCCGCTAATGAGGCGAAACATTCCTGGGCCGGGCTCCACCATGGGAGCGATCCAGTTGGGTACACGACCCAGACCGGCTCGTTCCCATACGTCGCTTGCCAGCGCAATTTTGCCGCCATCCAAGGGAATCGCCGGCTCGCCCGTACGCGACGGCAACGCAACACCCGTGTCGGCCCAGCCGCGCTCCTTGAGCTCGTCCAGATCAATCCCAAAAGGCGCCACCTGAGCAGCGGCCAGATCGTCGGACGTAAAGTCGAAGCACTCGCCAACGCCGCAGGCCGCAGCCAACCCGGCAAAGATCTCCCGCCCCGGTCTCGTGTCGTCATGCAAAATGGGCAGCACGGCGTTGCGGTAGAACACGCGCGCATCGTTGGCGCCTGTCACCGTTCCCACGCCGCGGTCAGCCTCCAGATACGTCACGTCGGGCAGCACGAAGTCAGAAGCGCGCGCCGTCTCGGACCAGCGAATATCAATCGTCACGAGCAAGTCGAGCTGCTGCAAAAGACCCAACCAAGCCTGCGCATTGCCATAGCCCGCACCGGGGTTACTGGCATAGACGATGAGTCCACGCAAATCGCCGGCAAGAATCGACTGACCGATGGTCGTACACAGACCGCGCACCGGATCGACCAGTGGATAGCGCTCGGACCCCAGCTTGGATATGCGCGGCACCGGCGGTGTCGCAAAGCGTGCGGGATCAAGGTCGCCCAGCGCAAGCGGTGTGGGTGGATTGAGCGCGCCGCCCGCATGTCCAATACAGCCCAGCAGCACATCGACCAGGCAGATAGCACGCGCGGTCTGGGTGCTGTTGGCATACGCAATGCCGATGCCACCATGAAAGCCAGCGTCCACCACCGCAGCAGGCGCCGCGGCAGCCAAATCACGCGCAGTCGCACGGATATCGTCCGCCGGCACGTCGCACATCGACTCGGCCCACTCGGGCGTCCAGGCGCTCGCCGCCTGCGCCAGCTCGTCAAACCCCGTGGTATAGCGGGCAACAAACTCGTGGTCGTACAAGTCCTCGGCAATGAGCACATGCGCAATGCCCAACAGCAAGGCCAGGTCGCAACCCGGGCGCACACGTAGCCAGCGGTCGGCAAGCGCAGCCGAACCGCTGCGCCGGGGGTCGACCACGATAATCTTCGCCCCACGGCGACGGGCATCGTTGAGCGCATCAACGGCCCCCATCGTCGACGAATCGACAATGGAACGTCCCAAATACATGATGCAATCGGTATGTGACAGGTCGGAGGCGGGGCTGTAACCCAGGCTGTGTTCCCAACCGGTAAGTCGGCTTACCTCACAGGCACCATCGGCACCGTACACGTTGGGCGAACCCAACGCATGCATAAGGCGATAGGCCCAGTAGCGGTCGAACGAGGGCACGCCGAGTGTCATGCCCAGCGCACGGGGCCCGCGCTCGTCAACAATCCCCAAAAGGCGCTCGGCAATCTGGGCAAACGCCTCATCCCAGGAAATCGCATCGAACCCCGAGCCGTCCTGGCGGCGGCGCATGGGGTGCACAATGCGATCGCGCTCGTCAAACGGCATAGACAGGCGATGGCGCCCGCGGGCGCACAGGGCACGCGCTGCGCACGGGTGCCCCGGCACCGGTAACTCGGCCACCACACGCCCATCCTCAACATGGGCCGCAAAGGCGCAATCGGCATAGCATCCCCCGCATGTGGTCACCACGGAGCGACCGTCACGCTTCACAGCAGATGCCATCTCGATTACCCCTTTCATCAGCCAAACACAACAGGCCAAAAGCCCGGCAACGAGTCCCGGACCCAAAAAGCCTCCCGCACGGCAACGCCCCGCGGGAGGCCCAACGTCAAACAGACGATACCTTACGCCTCGGACTTCTTGGCGTAGATAAACCAGTAGCCGAGCGCGACCAGAACCGCGCCGCCCACGATGTTGCCCAGCGTAGCGGCGGACAGGTTAAACACAATGCCCGCAGCGTTGAGTGCATCGGCACCGGCGACGTCGGCACCATAACCGCACGCGTGCATCACGGCACCCATGGGCAAAAAGTACATGTTGGCAACGCAGTGCTCAAAACCGCATGCCACAAAGGCGGCGATGGGCAGCAGAATGCCAACAACCTTATCGACCACGGTCTTGCCGGCGGTACCGATCCACACGGCCAGGCACACAAAGATGTTGCACAGGATGCCGCGGAAGAAGATCGTCAACCAGTCGATCGTCACCTTGCCGGCGGCGACGCTCACCATGGAATTGGCGACCGCCTCGCCGTTGAGCTTGTAAATGCCAGCCATGTACACCAAAAAGACGATGAAAAGGGCACCGACAAAGTTACCGACCCATACGACGACCCAGGCCTTGAGCATCTGGACCAGGGTGATCTTTTTGCTCTTGAGCGCGCAGACCATAAGCGAATTACCGGTAAACAGCTCGGCGCCGCACACCAGCACCAGCACCAGGCCCAGGCAAAAGCACAGACCGCCCACGACGCGCTGGGCACCCCAGCCCAGCGCGCTATCGCTCAAGAACACGGTAAAGAACAGGCCACCGAAGGCAATAAACGCACCGGCGAACATTGCCAACAGAAAGGCCTTTGCGACCGGCAGGTTGGCCTTGGTCACGCCGGCGGCCTCGGTCTTGGCCTCGATCGCGGCGGGCGCCAGGCAATCGGGAGCGGGGTACTCCATCTTAGAATCTGCCATGTCAATCACTTCTTTCCTAATCAGCAGGGACAAGCGCTCCTATTGCTCTTGCCCCAAGCGGACAAAGTGGGAAAAGTCGTTGGCAGCCACGGCGTCATACACGGCGTCGACGGCGTCAAAGACTTCCGGGGACATGGGGTTGTAGAACTCCGTGTCGCCCGGCTGAATCCCAACGAAGACGATATCATCACACGATTGCTCGATTTCCTCGATCAGAATCGACAAAGGAAGCGAATGCGTGGTGAACATCGACTTGCGGGCCACATCGCGCTTGTCGAGCAGGCGGATGGACCCGACGGGCAGCGCCATGTCAGCGGCATCGACCAAGACCAGGCGAGGCGGACGCTCGCGCTTGACCTCGATGATGTCGTCCTCGGGCGTTTGGCCGCCGTCGATGGTGTACCAACCGGCGATGGGTGCGTCTTCCATCTTTTTGGAGAGCACGGGGCCGGCGGCATCGTCGGCACGCAGCACGCTTCCCGCCGTGAGCACGATACCCGCAAACGGGGCGCCGTTCACACGGCCATCCACAACGCGACCCATTACTGCAACCTTCCCGTCAGATACACGCCCGACACATCGCGCACGCGCTCAACCAGATCGCGGAACTTCATCAGAAACGCGACCTGCTGGGCATGCAGGCCAAAGTCGTCGTCGAACACCGAGATGCCGGCCTTGGCCGACCCGCGAAAACCGCGCTCGTCGAGCAGCGCATCGCAGGCCTCGAGCAGCGACGGCACCGCCGCCTTGTCGAGCTGGCACTCGCCAAAGGAGCGGATGGCCTCAAACTTGGTCTTGGCCTCCCCCTCCGGCAGCGCGTCGACGAGCGAATAGAACACATCCACCGACACCGACAGGCGCGGCTCAAAGCAGTCGAGCACGCCGGTGTGGTGGCCCACGGCGAGCGTGTAGTACAGCACGTCGCAGGCCTCCTGGGGAACGTCTTCCTCGGTCTCCACAAACTTGCGCGTGAGCTCGTAAAAGACCACCTGGTCGGGCGCATGGCCCAGGCAGGGGTCGGCGACGCCCTCGGCGGCCTCGTCGCTTGCGCGCGAGGCATCGCCAAAGGAGCCGCCGAGCATACCGGGGCCCGCAAAGTAACCAGAGCGGTCCGTGAGCTCCATCTAGCGACCTCCGGCCAGCACCAGATCCTGCAGCGCCGAGTAGACCTCAACGCGGCGCGGATCGTCCTGCTTGTCGATGAGCAGCGCCATGGCACCGCGGATATCGCCCTTGGGCGCACCCTCGAGCGTGTCCATAAACTCGTTGGCCAGGTCGCGGCCGTAACGGTAGCCGCTCATGGCGCGAGCCTCGCGCTCGATGGCAACGCGCAGCTTGTACGGCACGCCGGGGTGCAGGATATCGGCCTGCTCGCCGGCGGCCTCCACCGTGGTCTCGGCATGGAGCTTTTGGTCCAGCAGACCGAGCGCCATGGCAAAGCCGTAGATGGTCTGCGCGGGGCTGGGCGGGCAGCCGGGGATGTAGACATCGACCGGCAGAATCTTGTCCGTGCCGCCCCAGACGCAGTAGTTGTCGTAGAAGATGCCGCCGGTGCAGCCGCACGCGCCATAGGACACCACGATCTTGGGATCGGGTGCGGCCTCAAAGGCGCGCAGGGCCGGCATGCGCATGGCACGCGTCACGGCGCCGGTGTACAGCAGCACATCGGCGTGACGGGGCGAGGGCACGACCTTGATGCCAAAGCGCTCGACGTCGAAGACGGGCGTGATGGAACCGAAGATCTCGATCTCGCAGCCGTTGCAGCCGCCGCAGTCAACGCGGTAGACATACACCGAGCGCTTGATCTTCTTAAGAAGGGTCGCCTTGGCCTTCTCGATGCTCTCGTCGAGCTCGATCTTGGTCGGGCGGTACTGAAGCCGCTCGGGCAAAAGCGTGGGTTCGGCCATGGTTACTCCTCCTTCGTATCAAAATCCATGATGATGCCCTCGACCGGCGCCGGACCGGCGGGAATCTCGGGCGCATCGGGGTTGAGCTCGCGGTCGATATACTCCGGGTTCACGCCGTGGCCGCCCAGATACTCCATGCCGGGGCCCTGGGGCTCGCCGGACGCAAGCGTCTCGTTGGCAGCCATGCCGTGCGCGTTGCCGGTCTTTACGGCCGAGGCGGCGCGCAGGGCGTCGAGCTCGCGCTTGCACTCCTGGCACATACCGACGGTACGGGCGGCCTGCTCGGCCTCCATGCCGCCGGCCTTTTGCAGCAGGCGCTTGGCGTAGTCGATCTCCTTGTGCGGGGCAAACGGCTTGCCGCAACGCGAGCAGTGCTCGAGCGTATAGACGCTCTTGCTGGTGAGGTCGTCCTTGCTCATGACGGCCAGCTCAAACTCCTCGGTGAGCTTGATGGCCTCCATGGGGCAGGCTTCCTCGCAGCGGCCGCAAAAGATGCAGCGACCGTAGTCGATCGACCAGGTGATGGTATCGGCCGCAAGGTCGGTGTCCATGCGAATGGCATCGGCCGGGCACGCCACGCCGCAGGCACCGCAGGCGATGCAGAGCTCCGCGTTGTGCTCGGGCTTGCCGCGCATGTCCTTGTTGGTGGGGAACGGCGCAAACGGGTACTTGACCGTCGCGTCGCCGGCCTTGGCGTTAACCTTCCAAAGCTTCAGCATATTAGAGCGCCTCCTCATCGAGCGGAGCGGCCATGGTGCCCTCGCCCGCAAGCGGCGACTTGTCGCGCCAGACGTTCTCGAACTGCTCCTTGTCGAGCACGTGGTCGCGCTTGGCGGCGACATCGGTCACCGTCACGCGGTCGGTGCAGGAGTAGCACGGGTCAAGCGAGCCGACGATCAGCGCCGCGTCGCCCACGGTGTTGCCGCGGAACATGTAGCGCAGGACCGGCCAGTTGCTGTACGTGGCGGCCTTGGCGCGCCAGCGGTAGCACTTCTGGTTGTTGCCGAGCATCGCCCAGTGCACATCCTCGCCACGCGGAGCCTCGGTGGCGCCGATGGCGTACTTGTGCGGGGTGTACTCCCAATCCGTGGTGAGGATGGGACCCGACGGGCAGTTCTCGAGCATGGTCTCGATCATGTCGATCGAATCGTAGACCTCCTGGATGCGGACGGCGGTGCGGCCGAAGGCATCACAGGTGTCGGCCGTGGCGGCGTGCATCTTTTGGACGTCCGGATCGGCGTAGCCGTCGAAGGGATGGTCAAAGCGCACGTCGCGGGCATAGCCCGAGCCACGCATGAGCGGGCCGACCGGCGAGAAGTCGCGTGCGATCTTGCGGTCCAGAATGCCGATGCCACTCGTACGCTCAATAAAGTTGGGCGTGGAGAGCAGCACGTCGACGAGCTCCTGAACCTCGGAGCGCAGCTGGTGGATGGTCGTGAGCGTGGAGAGCTTCTGCTCGGCCAAAATGTCGCGACGCACGCCGCCGATCACGTTGAGGCCGTAGGTCTTGCGGTGACCGGAGAGCTTCTCGGCCAGGTCCATGGACTTCTCGCGGACGCGGAAGAACTGCTGGAAGCCGGAGTCGAAGCCGGTGTAGTGCGATGCGAGGCCAATATTGAGCAGGTGCGAGTGCAGACGCTCGACCTCGAGCATGATGGCGCGGATGTACTGGGCGCGCGGCGGGACATGGATGCCCTGGGCGCGCTCGACGGCCTCGGCATAGGCCACCGAGTGGGCGCAGCCGCAGATGCCGCAGATGCGGTCGGCGAGGAACGTCACGGCGTCATAGTTCAGGCGCGTCTCGGCGACCTTCTCCATGCCGCGGTGCACGTAGAACAGACGGTAGTCGGCGTCGACGATCGTCTCGCCCTCAACGAACAGGCGGAAGTGGCCGGGCTCGTCGGAGGTAATGTGCAACGGGCCCATGGGGACAAGCGTCGTCTCCTTGCCCTTGGTATCGGCCAAGAACTCGTAGTTTTCCATGTCGCTCGCGGGAGCGGGACGGAAGCGGTAGTCCATGGAGTCCTTGCGCAGCGGGTACAGGCCGCTGGGCCAATCGTCGGGCAGCACCAGGCGACGACGGTCGGGCAGACCCTCGGGGATCAGGCCGAACATGTCGCGAAGCTCGCGCTCGCCCCACACACAGGCGGGGACGAACGGTGTCACGGACGGGAACGTCATCTTGGCGGGATCGACCTCGGTGCGCACGGTCACCCAACCGGGATCCTCCCCCTCCATGGAGATGACATAGTACACGGCGTAACGGCCGCACAGGCTGCGCTCATCGTTGCCGATGATCACGGGAATCCAGCCGTAGCGCTCGTAGTACAGGTAGTGGACGGCCTCGGGCAGACGGTCCAGCTTGACGGTGATCGTCAGCTGGTCCTCGCACTGCCACTCAACCTTCTCGATAGCGCCCGGCACTGCGGCGCGCAGGGCCTCGACGTGGCTTTCGCAACGACGAGCGTAGTCCTTCTTTTCAGGTTCTGCCATGGTGCTAATTCACCTCGCTTGTCTTGGTCTGGGAACTGAACACCATGCGGTAGAGAGGAGCCTCGTGGAGCTCTTCGACGCTCTGGTTCAAAACGACGGACGTTGCATCCTCGACGCCGCTCGTGATGGCGACCGGGGTGGCGATACCGAACCACATGACCACGATCGCGAGGGCGATCTCGGGGATGATCATGAGGGCGGGCACCTCGTGGCGCTTCATGCCCTCGGGCGCCTTGCCGAAGATGGACTTGAGCGCGATGCCGGTAAGGGCAAAGTACACGCCGGTGAGGCCAATGGCCACGAGCACGACCACCCAGATGGGACCGGACTGGACGCCGGCCACGAAGGTGAGGAACTCGGAGATGAACAGGGCGAACGGCGGGAAAGCGGCGAGCGCGAGCAGAGCGACGATGGTGAGCGCGGCCGTGATGGGCGCGATCTCGACGACGCCCTTGATCTTGTTCAGGTCGCGGGTGTGGTAGATGTGCTGGATGTTACCGGCCATGCAGAAGGCGAGCGCCTTCGTGAAACCGTGGAAGATGCAGTGCAGCAGGCAGGCGGCGATACCGAGCGGACCACCGATACCCAGGCACAGCGCGACCACGCCGACGTTGTCGACGGAGGAGTACGCGAAGCGGCGCTTGATATCGTCCTGCTTAAAGATGCACAGGGCGGCCACCAGGATGGACAGCGTGCCCAGGATGAGCAGGAGCGTACGCGGATAGGTGTCGCCCACCGTGATGATGGACAGGGAGTAGAAGCGGATGATCACCAGCATGGCGCACTTGAGCAGCACGCCCGAGAGCAGCGCGGAGACCGGGCTCGGAGCCTGGGAGTGCGCGTCGGGCAGCCAAGTGTGCATGGGGAACAGGCCCGCCTTGGTGCCGAAGCCGATGACGATGAACGCGAACGCGAGGCGCACGAGCATCGGGTCGAACTGGTCGGCGTAGGGCATGATGGAGGTGAGGAAGGCTGCCTCATGCGCGTTGGGCATGATATCGGCGGCGTTCGCGTAGATGAGCAGCGTGCCGAACAGGCCGAAGGCCACGCCGGCGGTGCAGACCATCGCGTACTTCCAAGACGCCTCGAGCGCCTGCTTGTTCTTGTAGATGCCCACGAGGAACACGGTCGACAGCGTGGTGGCCTCGACCGCCGCCCAGGTGAGGATGATGTTGTTGGACAGGCAGGCGAGCAGCATCGTGAAAACGAACAGGCTAAACAGCGCGTAGTACTGCTTGGTGCGCTCGGCCGGCATGGTCTTCTCCTCGATATCGATCTTGATATAGGAGATGGAGTACACGCCGGTGATGAACCCGATGATGCCTACCAGAAGGACGAAGATCGACGAGAGCGAATCGAGATGGAGCCACAGGCCCAAAGCGTCGATATTCTGCCCGCTCGAGAGCATGGTTCCCGCGGTGACGACCGAAAGGACGAGGGTCGCCGCGACGGAGATGGTGTTGAGCCCCGCAAAGACGCTGTAGGACGTCGTCTTGGGGAGCGCAGCCATAATCAGGGAGAACACGAGGGGACAAGCGAGCAGGGCGACCGTCAGCATTGAAACATCCATGGCCTACCCCTTCAATTCGGTCAGGTCGTGGGAGTCGAGCGACTTGGTGTCGTTCCAGATCCTCACGACGACGGCGGACATGATGATGACGGCGAAGATGGCGTCGGTGGCGATACCAATCTCGATGATCTCGGGGGCCGTGGGCGCGAGCAGGGCGAGCGTCACGTGGCTACCGTTCTCCATAAGGCAGTACCCGAAGATCTGCTTGAGGATGTTGCGCTGGGAGATGATGCACGTGAGGCCGACGAAGAAGTGCGCGAAGCTGATGGCGAGGGCCGGAGTGGCCACCTCGGCGGTGGGCAGGCTCAGGCGCGTGACCACCGCGAAGCAGATGACCACCTCCAGACCGGTGAGGATGATGGTCCAAGCCGGCTTGATGGAGGAGGTCAGCGTGCTATCGGCAGGCGAACCCATCTTCTTGTAGGCACGGTTGAGAATGAACGGAACGAGGATCACCTTGGTGACGAAGGCCGACGCGGCCCACATGAGAAGCTCGGTGGCACCGGTGGTGAGGCCCAGGGTGAGCAGCACGCCCACCAGGACAACCGACTGGATCGCGTACCACTTGATGGCGGACGGGATGGTCTTTGAGACGACCACCATGGTGGAGGTCACGATCAGAAGACCGCCCAGGATATTGACTAACGAATAACCCATGTCCTACCTCCTAACCCATCCAACTAGAGGACAGAGGACCGGCGACGACGACCATGATCATGAGGACGACGAACACGAACGCCATGGCACGCGGAAGGGGCTGGCCGGCGGCCACGGTCTCGCTCGGCTCACCGGGCAGGACCTTACCCATCCAACGCAGGAACCATGCGAAGGTGGCGACGGTCTCGACGACCATGACGCACACGAGGACGAAGATGACCGTGTTGGAAGCACCAACCGCGAAGCCACCGGAAATAATCTGGAACTTGGAGAAGAACGTGCTCATGGGGGGCACGCCGGCGATAGCGGTCGCGGCGACCGCGAAGCCCACGCCCGTGACCGGGTACTTCTTCATGAGGCCCTGGATCTTGGGCAACATACGGGTTCCCAGCGTGAAGCTGAGGGAGCCGGCGATGAGGAAGAACAGGGTCTTGGTGAACGCGTGGTTGAAGATGTGCTCGACGGCGCCGTTGAACGCCATCTGGCTTCCGAACACGGAGAGGCCCAGGCCGAAGAACACGTAGGCGAGCTGCGCGATCGTCGAGAAGGCAAGCAGGCGCTTCATATCCTTCTGGGGCAGGTACATGAGGAAGCCGAAGAGCATGGTCACGACGGCGTCGATGATGGCGACCCAACCGACGATCTCGGGGATATCGCCGGCACTCGCAAGAGCGCGGGCGAACACGCACACGCCGACCTTCACCATGGACGCGCCATGGAGGTAGGCGGAAACGGGCGTGGGGGCCTCCATTGCGGAGGGCAGCCACATGTAGAGCGGGAACTGGGCGGACTTGGCCCAAGCGGCGAACAGGATGAGCAGCAGCACGACGGTCTTCATACCGGAATCGAGCTGGGAGATCGCGCTCAGCGCGAACGTGCCGGTTCCGGCGAACAGGAAGGCCGCGCCGATGTAGAGTCCCAAAGCGCCGATGTGGGTGATGATGAGCGCCTTCATACCGGCCTTCTTGGCCGTGGGCGTCATGTAGTAGCTGATGAGGCCCCAGGAGCACACGCCGGTGATCTCGAAGAAAACGAGCTGGCCGACGATGGTGGAGCTGTAGGCGAGACCGGCCATGGCGCCGATAAACGTGGAGAAGTACACGTAGAAGCGGCGACGGGGCGCGTCGGGATGCTCCTTGTTCTTATCGCTCATGTACGGGAACGAATAGATGACGACGAGCAGGCCGATAGCGACGAACGCGGGTGCGAGCAGCGTGCTCATCCGGTCGAATATGAAGCCCATGACCAAGGTCTGGCCCATACTCGCCCAGGTTACATCGACCGCGTTCATGCCGTTTCCGGCAAACGTCGCAGCCAAGCCAACGGAAGCGACCGTGGCGATGCCGCCGGCGAAGGCGCAGATCCATTTAGCGTAGGGACGCGGCAGCATGACGATGAGCAGGGAGCCCAGCATGGGGACGGCGATCGCCACCATGGCAAAGAGGGACAAGCTCGATTCGATTGACATAGTTTCTCCCTTCTCCCTACACGCCTACGACAACGAAGACGAACGCGAGGACCGCGATGCCGACGACGGCCCAGGTCTGGTTACCGAGCACCTTGAAGCGCGAACGGGAAACGGAATTCTCGAGCACGCCGCAGACGACGAAATCGACCAGGCACTTGACGAGGAAGACGACGGCGCCCACGAGAGCGGTGACGCCGATGGTCGCGGGCTCTCCCCAGGGGATGAAGATGGAGGTGAACCAAGCGACGACCACGACCTGCTTCATGCCCATGGCGAGCTTCATCATGGCCAGGGACGGGCCGGAGAGCTCGGCGAGCGGGCCCTCCTGGAGCTCCTGCTCGGCTTCGGCCTGATCGAACGGAAGCTTGCCGAGCTCCATATAGCAGGCGGCCGCGAAGGCGACGCCGGCGAGGATGACGGCGACGACGCTCGAGACGTTGCCCGTAACGATGTGCTGACCCATGGTCGCAATGTCCGTGGAGCCGCACACGATGGCGACGGTAAACAGCGCGATGAGCATGGACGGCTCGATGAGCACGCTCATGAGGAGCTCGCGGATACCGCCGAAGCCCGCGTAGGCGTTGGAGGAATCCACGCCGGACAGCGCGAAGAAGAAGCGGGACAGCGCGAGCGCGTACATGATGGTGATGGCGTCACCAAAGACGGGCATGGGGCTCTCGAGCGTGAACATGGGCAGGCCCATGGCGAGCATGAACGACACCGCGAGGAACAGCGGCGGCATGATGCGCAGCACGAAGCTCGAGTCGGAACTCACGGACTCGGGACGCGCCATGAGCTTCGCGAGGTCCCGGTAATCCTGAAGGATGGACGGACCGCGGCGATTGTGCATCTTCGCGCGAATCACACGGGCGAGGCCGGAGAAGAAGGGCGCGACCAGCATAACCACGAGGCCCTGCGCTATCGCAAGAACGATGTTCATAATATCCTCTCCCCTCTCTAGACCATGACCACGGCGAGCACGAGGAAGACCACGAGCGCCGCGACGATGTAGCAGATGTATACGGAGTAGTTGCCGCCCTCGATCTTGGAGGCGAGGCCGGCCAGCTTGTCGGCACCCTCGCTCGGTGCATCGACCAGGAAGCGGTCGGGCAGGGGCTCGACGCCCTGGGCGACACCGGTGAGCTTCTGGAACACGTGCGCGATGGACCAGCAGATCTTGGTGCATACCTCGCGCAGGGTATAGAGCGGGCCCATGAAGAGCTCGACGTCGGACGCAAAGCTCGTGGCGACGACGGGCATGTGCTCGTTGGGCTCATAGCCACACGCCCAAGGGTCGGTCTTCTTAGCGGGGGCCTTGGTGCCGAGGCAGGACCTCAACACGAACGCGAGGCCGGTGAGGACCACGAGCGCGATGGCGATCGCGGGGGTGGAAGTAGCGGCACCGGAAATCTCATTCACGAGAGAGACGCCCGAGGTGGCTGTGACGGCGGAGCCGGAAAGCACGCTCTGGGCGACGTCGCCCAGAACCGGGGCGATGACGGGAGAGCCGATTCCCAGCACCACGCAGATGGCCGCGAGGAGCATCTGCGAGAACAACATCGGAGCCGGGGACTCCTTGGCGTTCGCGGCCTCCTGGGAACGAGGGCTGCTCGCGAACGAGACGCCGTAGGCCTTCACGAAGCACGTGACGGCCAGGGCACCGGTGATGGCGAGGGCGGCCGCGGAGGCGACGGCGAACACCATGACGACCGGGTCGGAGAGCGTCGAGATGTTGAACAGGGACTGGTAGGTGAACCACTCGGAAACGAAGCCGTTGAGCGGCGGGATAGCCGAGATGGCAAGGGCACCGATGAGGAAGCAGACGGCCGTGACCGGCATACGGCGGAACAGGCCGCCCATCTTCTCCATGTTGCGCGTACCCGTGGCATAGAGCAGGGAGCCCGCGCCGAGGAACAGTTCGCCCTTGAACATGGCGTGGTTGAGCGTGTGGTAGAGGGCGGCCATGAGCGCGATCGTCGCGATGACGTCGTTGCCCAGGGCGTGCGCCGTCATGGACGCGCCGACACCGAGCAAGATGATGCCGATGTTCTCGACGGAGTGGTAGGCCAGCAGGCGCTTAATGTCGTGCTCGTGGAGGGCGTAGACGACACCCAGGACCGACGAGATGGATCCGAAGACCAGGACCATGAGGCCCCACCAGAGCTGGACGCCCGAACCCGCGAGCAGGTCGAGACCGACCTTGAGGATTCCCAGGATGCCGATCTTGATCATGCCGCCGGACATGAGGGCGGACACGTTGGACGGCGCCTCGGGGTGCGCCTGGGGCAGCCAGGAGTGCAGTGGAATGATACCGGCCTTCGCGCCAAATCCGAAGAACGCGAGGACGAAGCACGCGGAGGAGACGGCGGGTCCAAAGTCATGCGTACGGAAATCACTGAAGCTGAAGGAACCGCCCACGCCGTTGGTCATGAGCAGAAAGCTCGCCATGATGAGGACGAAGCCCACGTGCGCGATGACGAAGTAGAGCCAACCGCCCCTAATGGAGTTCTTGTTCTCCTCGATGACGACAAGGAAGTAGCTCGTAAGCGACATGAGCTCAAAGGCGACCAAGAACCAGAACACATTGTCGGCCGTGATGACGAGCATCATGGAGGCGACGAAGGTGTTCATGAAGAAGCCGGCGCGCCCGACCTTGCCCGGGTACTCGTCGAAGTAGGACAGACCGTAGATGAAGCCCGCAAAGGCGAGGATCGAAATGAGGACCACGATCAGGCCCGCAAGACCGTTGAGCAAGAGCTCGAGACGGGCGAACGGGAAGAAGAAGACCGTGTTGAGGGACGTAACGTCGCCAAGCACGGCCTCGAGGCCCGCGATGAACGACAGCGCGGCCGCGACGGCGCCGATCAGGCAGCCGGCGGTCTTGGCGGCGTTATCGGCGCGAATCAGCAGAACCGAGGCGAGCGCACCGATGCACGAGACGGCAAGCGATGCGATAAACAGCGTCATGCTATCCATTGTTTACGCTCCCTTCTGCTTTCTCGGACAGACCCTGGGCCACAGCGGTAACGTCGACGGCCGGACCGTTTTCGATCGAGCGCAGGCGCTTGGCCTCGTCGAGCTCGCGATCGGCCGCGCCGCCCATGACGGTCAGCGCCTTGGTGGGGCACGCCGCCACACAATGCGGGCCGTCCGGATCGAAGGCGCACAGGTCGCACTTGACGGCACAGGTGTACTGGCCGGGCGCCCACGTAAGCAGGCTGCTCAGGGACTTAGGGTACGAAGGCGTCGGGTCGCACATGCCTGCGACACCGGCGATAGACGTGCCATCGGGATGGATGGCTCCGAAGGGGCACGCGATGGCGCACAGCCTGCACCCGATGCACTCCTGCTCCTTGACGTGGATGCGATCGCCATCGTGCTCGATGGCATTCACCGGGCAAACCTCGGCGCAGGGGGCACCCTCGCAATGGTGGCAGGCAAGGGCGGCCGAAATACCGCCGGTCTTCACGAGCGCCAGGCGCGGCGTATCCTGAAGACCCTGCATCCGGTGGGCGTCGGCACAGGCGGACTGGCATGTTCCGCAGCCGATGCACCTCTCCGGGTTGATGTCGATGAAGCGGTTCATCCCCACTTCCTTTCAAAATAACGGGCCGGGCTCCCGAACGTACGGGACGCCCGGCCCAAAAAGCCAACGAGAACGGGACTACACGATTTGGTTCACGTGCGTCTCGTCGTCGAACTTGGCGGCGCCGGGCTCAACGTCCTGGGGAGCGGCGGCGTCCACCAGAGCCTGCTTGAGCTCGGTGTACTGACGCTCGACCTCGCCCTCGGCCCAGACCTGGTCGGCGATAGCGTCGACCTGGCAGGCGGAGAACTTGTCCTCGGGCGTATGCGAGACCGGGTCAACCTTGTGAATGGTCAGCTCGTTGCACTTGCCGATCCACCACTGGTAGGTCATGTAGACCGTGCCCTTATTGATGCGGTCGCTCACGTCGGCGCGGCTGTATACCTGGCCGCGGCGGCTGTGAATCGAGACGATGTCGCCGTTCTTGATGCCGCGCGCCTCGGCGTCCGCGGGATTCATGCGGACAAAGCCGGGCTCGTCGGCAAGCAGCGCCAACGTCTTGCAGTTGCCGGTCATCGAACGGCAGCTGTAGTGGCCGACCTCGCGGACGGTGCACAGGATGAGCGGGTACTCATCGTCGGGAAGCTCGGAGGGCGCCTCCCAGTCGTGCGCCATCAGGTTGGCGCGGCCGTCCTTGGTGGTGAACTTGCCACCAGCGAACATGTCGGGCGTACCGTGGTCGTTCACATCGGTGCTCTTGACCGGCCACTGGGCGTAGCCGCCCTCGGGAGCCATCTTCTCGTAGGTCGCGCCCACAAAGTTGGGGCACAGGCTAATGCACTCGTTCCAGATCTGCTCGGTGTTGTCGTAGTGCATGGGGTAACCCATGCGCGTAGACAGGTCCGCGAAGATCTCCCAGTCGTGACGGCACTCGCCCTTGGGCGGAACGGCCGCGTCAAAGTGCTGGAAGCTACGGTCGGATGCGGTAAAGACACCCTCGTGCTCGCCCCAAGAGGTAGCGGGCAGGATGACGTCGGCGAGCATGGTCGTCTGCGTCATAAAGATGTCCTGGCAAATGAACAGATCCAGCTCGGAGAGCGTCTTGCGCATACCGGCCGAATCGGGCTCGGTCTGCACCGGGTCCTCGCCGTAGTTGTAGAAGCAGTGCACCTTGCCCTCGTCGACCAGGTGACCCAGGTCGGTGAGCTTGTAGCCCTCCTCGAGCGGGAGCTTTTCCTCGGGTACGCCCCAAGCCTTGGCAAACTTGGCACGCACTGCCGGGTCGGTGACCTTCTGGTAGCCAGGGTACAGGTTGGGCAGCATGCCCATATCGCAGGAGCCCTGGACGTTGTTCTGACCGCGCACGGGCGCGAGGCCGGAATTGGGTTTGCCGATCTGGCCGGCAACGCAGGCGATGGAGGCGATGGTGTGCACCGTCTTCAGGTTCTGCTTCTGCTGGCATACGCCCATACCCCAGCCAATGATGGCAGAGGGCTTCGCCGTGGCGTACATCTCGGCAGCTTGGTGGATCAACGCGGGCTCGACACCCGTGATGTCCTGTACGGATTCGGGAGTGTAGTTCTTGATGGTCTCCCACCACTCGTCAAAGCCGTTCGTGTGCTCGGCGACGAATTCCTTGTCGTAGAGGCCATCGTTGACCAGACAGTTGGCAAAGGCGTTGAGGAACGCGACGTTGCAACCGTTCTTGATCGGAAGGTAGAGATCGGCGATACGCGCGGTTTCGATATGGCGCGGGTCGGCGACGATGATCTTGCAACCCTTTTCTTTGGCTCGCACGATACGCCTTGCGACGATGGGGTGCGAATCGGCAGGGTTATAGCCGAAGAGGAAAATGCAGCCCGCATCCTCCATACCGGGGATGGAGCATGACATGCAACCTGAACCAACCGTGTCCATCAGACCGAGGACAGTAGGGCCGTGTCAAGTACGGGCGCAGTTGTCTACGCTGTGGGTGCCGATGCACGCACGCGTAAACTTCTGCATGACGTAGTTCGCCTCATTGCCGCCGCCTCGCGAAGAGCCGGTGGTCATGACAGCGTTAGGACCATATTCGTCAATTATGGCCTGCATCTTAGATGCGGTGAAATCCAGTGCCTCGTCCCAGCTTACGCGCTCAAGATCCGCGCCCTTAGTGCGGCGGATCATCGGGTGCAGTACGCGAGGAGTCAAGATCTTGGTGTCGTTGATGAAGTCGTAGCCGCTCATGCCCTTAAGGCACAGCTCGCTCTGGTTGGTGATGCCGTTGAGCGGTTCGGTACCCACGACCTGGCCGTTTTGGACCAGGAGGTTAAACTGGCAACCGGCGCCGCAGTACGGGCAGATCACTTTATGCTTCTCCATGACACCCTCCTTCCTTTTTCTGCTACCGATTAATCGGTACGTATTTGACAATCGTTGGGCTTGTATGGCCGCCCGCCTACGCCTCGTTTTCGATGGTGGCGCGGGCACGCTCGGCAGTCAGCTCCGCCAAACGTTCCTCGTCTACCAGGGTGAGGCCCTTGGTCGGGCACGCCTCGGCACACGCCGGACCGCCGGGACGGTCCACGCACAGGTCGCACTTGAGCACGAAGCTCTTAGTCTGCGAACCCACGCGCACGTCACCCATCAAGACGGGGACCTGCGTGGTCGCCACGCTCACGGCACCAAAGGGGCATGCCATGACGCAGCTCTTGCAGCCGATGCAGTTGTCCTCGTTAACGCCGATACGATGGTTCTTTGGATCAAAGAACAAGGCGCCCGTAGGACAGGCCTTCGCGCACGGGGCATCCTCGCAATGATGGCAAGCCACCGGTGCGGAGATCTCGTACGTACGCGTCACGCGCAGGCGCGGCGCGGCGATGTTGCCGGGAATATCGTGTGCCTCGATGCACGCCGCCATACAGGTTTGGCACCCAATGCAGCGTGAGGAATCGGCTACGACTCGTTTATTGCCCATGTTGTTCACTCCCTCCTGAATCCCATGCCGGAGAGACCCTGTCGACGTTGCCCCAAGCCGCCCGTGGCCTGGC
Organism: uncultured Collinsella sp.; assembly: GCA_900547835.1. Taxonomy (GTDB): domain Bacteria; phylum Actinomycetota; class Coriobacteriia; order Coriobacteriales; family Coriobacteriaceae; genus Collinsella. The sequence continues at coordinate 9,127 of URIJ01000001.1, read as the reverse complement.
ATCGGCGTATCGAATGCATGCGGCGAAACAGGCACTTCGATAGAATTCCTCCAACGATATACAGGTTAAATATACGCAGTTGCAGGTGGCAAACTTGAGCATAGGCCCTGCAATACGGGTGTATTGCAGGGGTTTTGGCAGGTTGGAATTATTCTCTAGAAGCTATAAAGGTGAGTGTATTACATGCGTACATCCAAGGGAGATTTCACGCTCGTTTCTGAAGGATGTAGTACGTTTGTAATATCGTTTACACTCAATTACTCTAGTGCAATAAAGTAATGGTTGTAAGATTGGCTATTATTAGCCAATGCTGTATTTGACTATTCAAATTGCACGCTCATTAAGGGAGGCCAGTGATGTCATCGACTCAAAAACGAGCCATCCTGCAGGTGCGCATTCGCGAGGAAGACAAGCAGCATGCCGAACGTCTCTACGACGCCATGGGCACATCGCTCGCCGAGGCTGTCCGTCTATTTGTCGCGCAGAGTATTTTGATGCGCAAGCTCCCCTTTCAGCCGGTCGCCGTGCGCTCAAAGGACGGCACCGCCGCCTATGGATCGCTCAAAGCATATGGGGACCCCAATCGCCGCTCCGAGGAGCGCAATGCCTGGATTGAGTATCTTGCCACAGAAAGCGACGATTCGATTTTGGGTCCCGAGGAAGTAGATATCCATGAGTAGCACCATCATCGACGAGACCGTAATCCTGCGCTATCTGCTTAATGACGACGAAGTTCTGTCACCTCGCGCTGCCAAGGTCATCGCCACACGCACCGCTCGCGTCTACCCCGAGATCATCACGCGCGTCGTGGTCACGCTGCGCGACGTCTATAAGGTTCCCCGCGTTGAGATTGCTGCGGCCATGAAAAGGCTGCTCGATGACGTCATGGTCGACGAGCCCACCGTTGTCGCCCTTGCCGTCAAACTCTTTGGCAAGACCCATATGGACTTTACCGACTGCCTCCTCGCAGCCCGAACCGCCATCTACAACGATGATGTCGTGAGCTTTGGCAAGCCCATCATCCAAGGCATGATCGACTACCGCCGCCAGCGCCAAACCGCCGCCGACGCCCGCGACCGCGCCGCCGAAGCCCGCAGCCGAAGCACCGACTCCACCATCGACAAGCTCCGCCACCAATCCCGCCACTAACCGACAGGCAACGGCATCGCCCGCCACTCAGCCCCATCCCCTCTTAAGTTGCGGTGAAATAGTTCCTGGATGGGGGTGCGGACAGAAAGTTGGACCGTGAAGCGGTCCGGACTGGAGGTTCGCATGTACAGCAGGGAGAAGGTCGAGCTCTTCCTCCTGGCGACGGAGGACGGCATGGGGCCGACCGCCGCCGCGAAGTTCGCGGGGGTCTCGGTGGGCGCGGCCAAGAAGTGGGCGACGGGGCACCTCCCGCACAGCTACACCGGGGCGCGCTGTAGAATCGGGGCGAGGAAACCGCCACGGAAGGAGGCCAGCTTGGGCCCCGACAAGTCGACCTACGCCCCGCCGGCGACCGGCCCGCTCGCCGGGCTCAACGAGGACCAGATAGAGAACCTGCTGCTCAGGGCGGTGTTGGCCGACCTAAAAGCGGAAGGGTGGGACCCGGCTTCGATCTCGAACAGGAGCAAGTGCGAGCTCGGCGAGAGATTGAGGCGGGCGACCGCCCTGCCCCTCCGCTCGATCACAGGTTTCTTGAGGATATCGAAGAGCTCCTATGAGTACTGGAGGCCCCGCGTCGCCGCGCCGCGCGACCGCGACGCCGACATACGCGACCGCGTGGTGCGCATCTTCCGCGAGGGCTCGGGGTGCTGGGGGTACCGCACCGTCTGGGCGCGCCTGCGCCGCGAGGGGGTCCGCGCCAGCGAGAAGCGCGTGGCCCGCGTGATGCGCGAGGAGGGCCTCGAGGTCGTCTACAACAAGAGGCGCGCCCGGGGCTACAGCTCCTACGCCGGCGAGGTCTCCAAGGCGCCGGAGAACCTCGTGAGCAGGAATTTCCACGCCGACGAGCCCAACCGGCTGTGGCTCACCGACATCACCGAGTTCAGGCTCCCGGGCGGCGAGAAGGTCTACCTGAGCCCGATCGTCGACTGCTTCGACGGGATGCCCGTCGCCTGGTCGATCGGGCTGCACCCCGACAAGCGCCTCGCGAACTCGAGCCTGCTCAAGGCCTGCGCGGCGAGGCCGGCGGGCGCGCGCACGACGATCCACTCGGACCGGGGCGGCCACTACCGCTGGCCGGAGTGGATCGGGATCTGCGAGGAGAACGGCCTGATCAGGAGCATGTCCGCGAAGGGCTGCAGCCCGGACAACTCGGCCTGCGAGGGCTTCTTCGGGCGCCTCAAGAACGAGTTCTTCCACTACAGGGACTGGGAGGGCGTGACGGCCGAGGAGTTCATGGGAAGGCTCGAGGCCTACCTCGTGTACTATCGTGAGGAGCGGATCAAGAAGTCCCTCGGGTGGCTGAGCCCGATGGAGTACCGCAGGAAGCTTGGATACGCCTAGGCGCGGTCCAAGAAATCGTCCGCACCCCCGATTTAGGCTTATTCGAGCCTTTCAGGAACTATTCCACCGCAACTTTCTGTAAGGGTGGTTTTTAGTGCCGCCGAGGGGCACTAATCAACCGTTTGCCGATATGTTTGGCTACGACTCATGACTCTGACCTGCCCCGTCAAGCTTTTGGTCAGTTCATGGCAAGGTCAGGCGGGCCAAATATGGGATAGCGTAGTGTCATTCACTCCCCCTCGAGACCATGGGGTCGAAAATGAGTCATGATAAACGCTGTACCAAACCGCAATTAGAGCTGTTCTTCCGGTTATTCGAGGCCCATCATGGCGGGCACCTGTTTGTAGCTACCAAAAAATGGGATGAACGCTGTGCCTACGCGCTCATGCAAAAAGAGATGATTATTCGACTCTACAACCATGTCTACGCTGATCCCGCGTATTGGAATGACCTCGGCGTCGAAGATCGCATCTTTCAATTGGCATCCGCTATTGCGGTCGTTGAACCGAATGCCGTGTTTTGTGGAGCAACGGCGGCACTGCTCTATGGCATCGGTTCTGCATATTCGCTTCTCGACAAGGTGCAAGTGCTGTTGCCGCGTTCCACCAGACGCGATATGTACGAATTCGTTGAATACCGACGCTGGCGGCCGGGCGACGTATGGCAGCTCGGTCCTTTTACGTTAACGAATCCATATCGCACGGTGGTCGACATCGCCCGAACTAACGCTTTTCGATATGCACTAGGCTATGTCGACGGGTTGGCTCGTGAGTACGGTGTCGAGCGTGAAGAATTGCGTGCATATGCACAAAGGAACTGCCGCGGACTGCACGGCATCGCGCGCGCATTTGACGTTTTTGAACACATGGATGGCAGATCGGATAACGGTGGAGAATCCGAAGCACGGGCGGCAATGATTCTGGCGGGAGTTGCCGCTCCCGAACTTCAGGTTGAAATCACTCGACCGGGAAACGCCGGCTATTATTTGGCAGATTACGGCTGGCAGATGCCAAACGGCTCTTGGATGCTGGCTGAGCTGCATGGACTAGGCAAGTTTGAGGACGATGCCCAAAATGATCCGGAACATACTGCGGCAAAAACCTATCGAGCTGCCCTCATGCGCGACACGAACCTGCGTGCCATGGGCCACAACGTCATTCATTTCAAGCTCTCAGACACCTACGATGTCAAAGCGTTCGGCTCCATGATGCGCGGCTACGGTATACCAACCACAAAACCCTACGCAGACTCCTGACCGGCTGTCTTCATCTTCTCGACAACAGAACCCATCATCGACCCAGCCCGCTCGGCCTCAATAAGTTGCGGTGAAATAGTTCCTGGATAACAGCTTTTGCGGCTAATCCAGGAACTATTTCACCGCAACTTAGGAGGGGATGTGGGGTCCCCGGCATGTATATGAAAACGGCTCTGGCACCAAAAGGAGCCAAAGCCGTTAAAGATATCCTATGGAGCGGGCGACGGGAATCGAACCCGCGTCATCAGCTTGGAAGGCTGGGGTTCTACCATTGAACTACGCCCGCAAGATATGGTCGGGACGACAGGATTTGAACCTGCGACATCCTGCTCCCAAAGCAGGCGCGCTACCAAACTGCGCCACGTCCCGAAGGTGTTGAGCAGCTAAGGTCTAAACCTTGCGTGTCCCAAAGCGAAGGAAATTATAGGGGAGACTCCCCGCCTGTGCAAGCGCAGAAACCCTAGCTCCTCGAATGTGCGACAAAACGACTATGGAGCAGACCGATCACAAAGGCAACCACGGCAACCGGCGCCCACGCGGCACCGATATCCGCCAGCGGAAGAACATCAAACGGCAGCCACGTGCCCACAAAGAACGCATCGCGGACCGAGGTGATCACACTCTGCACGGCGACCACGCCGCCGACCCACACCCACACCTGCGGATTTGCGTCGCAAAAACCGTGTACCAAACCCATGAGGACCAGCACGATGGCGACGGGATACAAGGCGTTGAGCATGGGCACCGAGAACATAAGGATCACGTCGAGGCCCACATTGGAGAGCACGCACGAAAACGTTGCGAACACAAAGGCGAGAACCGCAAAGGGACGGCGCATGGCCTCCTCAGAGGCCTCCGCTCCCCCTTCGACCACATACGTTTCGCAGAAGTAGCGCGAGCAGCAGCTGATGAGGCCGATGCACACGTTCATGCAGGCGAGGAAGAAGATTGCGAAGACCACGACCGTGCCGGCAAGGCCAAAGTGCATGGAGGCCGAGCGAGCAAGGATGGCAGCGCCATTGGTGGCGTCGGGCATCACGGTGCCGAGCTGCATGCCGGCAAGGGCCAAGCCGCAATAGATGATGGCCATGAGCACGCCGGCGATCACACCGGAGCGCGAAATTTCAAAAGCGACGCGCTTGTCGTCGGTCACGCCCAGCTCGTGAATGGTCTCGGCGATGATAATGCCAAAGGCGAGCGACGCAAGCAGGTCCATGGTCTGGTAGCCGGTCAAGAAGCCCTGCACGGCAGCACCGGCATCATAGGGAGCTTGCGGGGCGGCAGCCGGTCCCAGCGGCGAGATCACGGCGGCACCCACGACCAGCACGATGAGCGCAATGAGCGCGGGGCCCGTAATGCGGCCGAGCACGCGCGTGATGACGCCCGGACGCAGCGTGAGCGCAAACGCGACGACAAAGAAGCCAACGGCAAACACTAGGCGAGCCGTGCCAAGCGAGACGCCCTCGGGCAGCAGCGGCACCAGCATCTCGAAGGCCGTGGAGCTCGTACGCGGAATGGCCAGGCACGGGCCGATCGCTAAATAGACCGCCGCGACAAAGAACTCACCGAACTTGGGGTGCGCGCGGCCGGCAAGCTCGCGCGCCGTTCCGGCAAGCGCCACGGCGATAAAGCCCATGACGGGCAGGCCGATGGCGGCGATGAGAAAGCCGAGCATGGCGACCGGCGTGGCAGAACCTGCCTGCAGCGCCAGCAGTGGTGGAATAATGAGGTTGCCGGCGCCAAAGAGCATCGAGAACAGGGCGATGCCGACGGTGACGACATGGTCGGAGCGCAGACCGCGCGGCGCGGATGAGGCCATAGACACACCTTTCAGGTCGAAACAAAAACGGGACGGGCAAAAACACCCGTCCCGCAAGTATATACGCTCTAGCAGCTTTAGCAGGCTAAATCGCACAGAGCATCGATAGCCGTGTCGACTTCTTCGGTCGTGTTGAAATACCCAAATGAGAAGCGGACGACGCCCTGGCGCTCGGTCCCCAGCGCACGGTGCATGAGCGGGGCGCAATGGGCGCCGGGGCGCGTCGCAATCCCCCACCCTTGCATGAGCGCATCCGAGATCTCGGCAGAGTCGATATCGCCCACGTTGAGCGACACGATCGCAGAGTGCGTCGACTGGTCAAAGGCACCGTAGAGCTTAATCCCCGGAATCTTGCGCACACCGGCAAGGAAGCGATCAGCGAGCGCACGCTCGTGGGCAGCAATCGCCTCGACCCCACCCTGGGCCTCGATAAAGTCGAGACCAGCGGAAAGGCCGGCGATACCGTGGCCGTTGAGCGTGCCCGCCTCAAGGCGCGTGGGCCACTCAAGCGGCTGCAGCGCATCGAAACTGTGCACGCCCGTACCGCCCATGGCCCAAGGGGCTACGTCAATACCCTCTGCCACGGCCAGGCCGCCGGTCCCCTGCGGACCCATGAGCCCCTTGTGGCCGGTAAAGCACACCACGTCGAGCCCCATGGCCTGCATATCGATACGCGCCGCACCGGCAGACTGCGAGGCATCGACGATAATCAGCGCGCCGGCCGCATGAGCCACAGCCGCCACACGTGCAACATCAACGGCGTTGCCGGTCACATTGGAGGCGTGCGTCACCACCACGGCACGCGTACCGGGCGTGATCAGCCGCTCGAGCTCGTCATAGTCAAGCACGCCGTTCGCGTCACAGCCCGCATGTTCAACGGTCACGCCCTGCTCTGCCGCCAGGCGGTTGAGCGGACGCAGCACGGAGTTGTGCTCGAGCACCGTTGTGACCACACGGTCGCCGGGGCGCACCACGCCATTGATGACGGTGTTGAGCGCCGCGGTGGAGTTGGGCGTAAAACAAACATGGTCAGCACGCGGGCAGCCCAGCAAGCGCGCAAGCTTGGCGCGGCAGCCGTGGATGGTACGCGCCGCATCGAGCGCACCCGACGTGGCACCGCGCCCGGCATTGCCGAGCGAGCACATAGCCTGCGTCACGGCATCGATGACCGTTTGCGGCTTATACATGGTCGTCGCCGCGTTATCCAGGTAGATCATCGCACGACCTCCCACATGTCGATCACCGTAAAACTCTCGGTGGGGACGCCCGCCGCGGAAAGCTCGCCGCGCAGCAGGCCCTCATCCGAAGGCAGCGCCTTCCACGCCAAGCCGCAGCCGGCAGCGACCTCCCCGGGCACGGGAATCGTGCGCCCGGGAAGTCCGCGCTCGATGCATAGGGTCTCGCACCCCATGGCGGCCGCCGTGGTGGGAAACGTGATGACAAGCGCCGGGCGCTTCTCCCTCATGGCAACTCCAACCAATACGCTACGGGCGCACGACGCGCACGGCCTGCTCCATCTTCTCCACAATCACGTACATGTTGGTGACCTCGCCCACAGCAAGCTGGTCTTTAATGCCATAGTGGTCGAGGCAGGTACCACAGGTAAGGATCTCGACACCCTGCTCGGCCAGACCCTTCAGGTCGTCGAGTACCGGTGAGCCCTCGACAGTGAGCTTGGCGCCGCCGTTGTAGAACAGCATGGTCGCGGGCAGCTCCTCCTGCTGCGTCACGGCGAAGATAAACGCCTTCATGAGCTTGTGGCCCAGCTCGTCGTCGCCACGGCCCATGCAGTCGGTGTAGACGGAAATGACGAGCTTGCCCTTGCCGGCGCTGGCATCACAGAAGGCAGCGCCATCCTGCTCGGGATCGGCCACGGCAACGGCGCCAGAGGTCGCCACGGTCACGTGCCACTCGGCGTCAGAAACCTTCTCGACCGAGGCCGCGCAGCCCTTCTCCTGCGCCATCTTGGAGATGTTCTTGACGGCGGTCTCGTTATCGACCGAGGTCACGACTGTGCCCTCGCCATCGAGCTGCTTCAGGGCTTTGAGCGTCTTGACGACGGGCAGCGGGCAGGCATCGCCCATGGCATTGACTTCAATTTTGGTAGACATAGTAAATTCCTTTCGAATAAATCGTTTTAGAACGGTACATAGCTCAATAAACGTGTCGTTAACGGACAACGTGGACGGCAGGACCGCCCGGCACCGCCTCGCACACGCGACCGATAACGGCGGCGATGCGATCCTCGGCATGCAGACGGCGCGCAAGCTCATCCACATCGGCAGCAGGCGCCGCAATGAGCAAGCCGCCCGAGGTCTGCGGATCGTACAGCGCATCCAGCATGCCCGGCTCCAGGTCATCGTCGGCAGCTACACGCGGGCCAAAGAAGTCCTGGTTGCGGTAGGAGCCCGCGGGGATAATGCCCAGGCGCGCCATGTCGAGCACCTGATCAAAGAGCGGTACCGCTCCCGACGCAAGCTCAGCCTGCACGCCCGAGCCCTCGGCCATCTCGCACGCGTGCCCGATCAGGCCAAAGCCCGTGACATCGGTGCAGCCGTGAAGCTCAAGTCCCTCGGCCAGACGAATCGGCGCCTCGTTGAGGGTGCACATCGAGTCAAACATGGCTGCGGCCTCGTCCTGCTCGATGAGCTCGCCCTTGATGGCTGTGGTGATGATGCCCGAGCCAACCGCCTTGGTCAGCAGCAGGACATCGCCCACGCATGCACCGCTGTTGGCGAGCATGCGGTCGAGCGCGACAAAGCCGCTCACGGACAGGCCGTACTTGGGCTCGTCGTCGTTGATGGTGTGGCCGCCCGCGATGGAGCAACCCGCCTCGACGCACTTGTCGGCGCCGCCCGCCAGAATCTGACCTGCGACCTCGACGCCCAGGCAACTGGGAATGCACAGCAGGTTCATGGCATGGCTCGGCCGCCCGCCCATGGCGTAGATGTCCGACAGCGAGTTGGCCGCGGCGATCTGGCCAAAGAGGAACGGGTCGTCGACCATCGGTGGGAAGAAGTCGATGGACTGCACGAGCCCCAGGTTCTCCCCTACGCGGAAGACGCTCGCATCGTCGGAGGTATCGAACCCCACGAGCAAGTTGTCGTTATGCACATTGGGTAAATCGCCCAGGACCTGGGCGAGGGCTCCAGGAGCCAACTTAGCAGCTCAACCAGAGGCAGCGGTCATCTGCGTGAGCTTAATAACATCGTCAGCCATCGATTCCTCCTCTCGTAGGTCAATCAGTTCCTCCCAGTATACGCATGGCGGCGCCGAGAGCGGACGGCGAATGACACCGCCCCTTACATGAGCGCCTGTGCGCGAATCGCCGCACCGATGGCACCGGCAAAGCGAGCCTGGGGCGAGGTGGTAACCGGCGACCCCAGCAGCGCGGCCAGCCGCTCCACAACGTAGGTGTTCTCGCACAGACCGCCGGTCAGATAGTACGGGACGCCCGCCGCCTGGCCGGCCATAGTCGCCACGCGCGACACGACGCTTTCGATCACGCCACGCGCAATGTTCTCGCGCGGCTCGCCACGACCGATCAGGCTGATGACCTCGCT